>NZ_JBWKCM010000002.1:143351-208393 GCF_056436485.1 Streptomyces sp. NPDC043746
TACCCTCCCCCCCCCCCCCCCCCCCCCCCCCCCCCCCCCCCCCCCCCCCCCCCCCCCCCCCCCCCCCCCCCCCCCCCCCCCCCCCCCCCCCCCCCAGGTCCGCGTCCGTACCTTCCGGTTCGAGGCCGCAGGCGAGCACCCGCATGATCTCGCCGAGGCTGCGCACCTGCTCGGGCGTGAGCCGGTCGAAGAGCGCCTGCCGTACGGCGTCGACATGGCCCGGCGCCGAGCGGCTGAGCATCGCGTACCCCTCCTGTGTGAGCACCGCGTTCTGGCCGCGCTTGTCGGAGGGGCAGTCCTCGCGCCGCACCCAGCCGTTCTTCTCCAGCCGGGCGATGGCGTGCGAGAGCCGGGAGCGGGTGATCTTCGCGTTCCTGGCCAGCTCGGTCATCCGCATCCGGCGGCGGGGGGCCTGGGAGAGCTGGACGAGCAGTCCGTAATAGGTGTGCGGCATGCCCGCATCCCGCTGCAACTGGCGGTCGAGGTGGTCCTCCAGCAGCGTGGTGGCATGCAGATAGGCACGCCAGACGCGCTGCTCCTCGTCGGTGAGCCAGCGGGTCGCGCTGGGGGGTGACGTGGTCATGTGCTCCACTGTACGACCTTTTCTTGAAAGTTTAACTAAATGCGGCTAAGGTCTCCGGAGGTTGGTATTTGAACTCTCAAATACCTCTGGATCCATGATCGGATCCGATGTCCAGTGTCCAGTGGATGGGGAGACGCCATGACCGTCACCACGGAGCGCATGCCCGCCCTCTACCTCTCGCACGGCGCCCCGCCGCTGGCCGACGACCCGGTCTGGCCCGGCCAGCTCGCCGCCTGGTCCGCCGGGCTGCCCCGGCCCCGCGCGATCCTGATGGTCTCCGCCCACTGGGAGGAGGCCCCGCTCGCGCTCGGCGCCGTCGAGCCGGTCCCGCTGGTCCACGACTTCTGGGGATTCCCCGAGCGCTACTCCACCGTGCGGTACGACGCCCCCGGCGCCCCGGAGCTGGCCGACAGCGTCCGCAAGCTGCTGCGCGGAGCCGGTACGCCGGTCCAGGACATCCCGGACCGGGGGCTGGACCACGGCGCCTACGTACCGCTGGTGGAGATGTTCCCGGACGCCGACATCCCCGTACTCCAGATCTCCATGCCGACACTCGACCCGCAGAAGCTGATGGCCGTCGGGCGCAGGCTCGCCCCGCTGCGCGACGAGGGCGTGCTGATCGTCGGCAGCGGCTTCTTCACCCACAACCTGGCCGCCCTGCGCCACCAGGGCGGTGGGGTCCCGGGCTGGTCGGCGGAGTTCGACGACTGGGGCGAGCGCGCGCTGCGGGCCCAGGACGTCGACGCCCTGCTCGACTTCGAGCACGCGTCCCCCGCCGGGAGGCTGGCCCACCCGCGCACCGAGCACTTCGCCCCGCTCTTCGTGACGCTGGGCGCCGCCGAGGAGGAGCTGGACCGCGGGCGGAGCGTCATCGACGGGTTCTGGATGGGGCTGGCCAAGCGCTCGGTGCAGTTCGGCTGAGGCGGGTCGGGAGGTGCCCGGACCGGCGGACGAGGGTCGGACGCTCACCAGACCGGTGTGTTCAGCTCCGCCGCGCGCCCGGCGGCGACGAGCGCCGTCGCGTCACCCACGTCCAGCGCCGTGTCGGCGAACTTGATCGTGTGGTCGTCACCGTGCGCCGCCGCCCGCTCGAACACGTCCTGCGGGTCCTGCGGCCCGCTCCGCAGGTCCGCCACCGGCAGCCCCTCGCTCGGCCCGTAGGCGGAGGTCACCGCGGCGCTCGCCGTCCAGGCCGCGTGCAGGCTCGGCACCCACAGCGCGTCGGGGAGCGCGGGCAGGGTGCGCAGGACCGCGTTGGGCGCGGTCGCCGCGTGGACCAGCATGATCGGTGAGGCGTGCCCATGGGTCGCGTATCGATGGGTGGCGGCCGTGATGAGTTCCTTGAGCGAGGCGCGGGCCGCCTCCGGCTCCTGGGGGGCCTGGCCGGGCCAGTCGGGGAAGGCGGTGAGCCGGCCGAGCCGGGCCAGCATCTCGCCGTCCTGCTCGGAGATGAGCGGCACCCGGTCCAGGGCGCCGGCCGCGTCGGCGGGTGAGGTGAGGCGCTCCAGCGGGGGGAGGGGCTGGTGGCGGGCGGCCCAGTAGCCGAGGGCGTGGGCCAGTTCCCGTACGCGCGGGGCGGTCTCCCCGCCGTCCAGCAGCGTACGTACGGCGTGGCCGACCCGGATCACCCCGTGGGTGGCGCCGCCCGCGATGCCGGGCAGCAGCCGGGGCCACCACTCCGCGAGGACGGCACGCCAGGGGAGGTGGTCGGTCTCCCGCTCGAAGAACACCGTCCAGTCACCGACGCGGTCGATGTCGCCGAGGGCCTCGCGCCAGTTCCGGGCGGTCACCGGTTCGACGGAGCCCGGCATGTCCTCCAACCGGGAGCGGTACTGGTCGAGCCACCGGTGCACGGCGGGCGCCTGCCCGCGCCGCACCAAGGCTTCGACCGCCATCGGTGCGTGGTTGCTGAGCCAGCCGTCGCGCTCGGGCCCCGCCTGATGGATGCGCTCCAGGGCCTCGTCGAGGGTGCCCGAGGTGTCGGGGGTGCCGGTGACGTCGGGGGTGGGGTTTCGGGGACTGTCCGCCGGGGTGGCTGCCTGGTCGCGCTGTGTGTCCGTCATGGACCTCACGGTAGGAGCGCGGGCGGCCCGGCGGATCGGGCTGAGGTCCCGGTCGGGGGAGGTCGGACCTCCGCCTCGGGACCTAGGGCGTGTGTCGAAAGCGGCGTCGTCTGCCCGGAGGGCAGGCGGGACTTTCGACACACGCCCAAGGGCCTGCCGCCGACCTCGGAGCGTGGGGTCCGGACCCAGGGGCGACGCGCGCAACCCCAGGGCGATACGGGCCGTCTTCCTGGGTAGACGCGAGGTCGGAGCGTCCGAGGTGTCCCCGGGAGTGCCGGGCCCCGGAGGCTGGGGCCTCCGGGGCGTTCCGGGCGCGGCGTCCTGCCCCAAGGGTGTGGCATTCGGTGAGCGCGGTCTCACCGGACCGGTTGTCACCGGCCCCCGCCAGGGCTTGTCATACGCCTACGACACAGGCCCTGACCTGCGCTTACGGGGGCAGTCGCGCCGGGCACCCGCCGTTCGGCGCCGGACAGGGTACTGCATGATCGCGAAAATGAATGGGCGGCATGGGAATTCTGTCCGGATTCCAGTCGTTGTTTCCATCGGATGCAGGGCACCCGGAAGGGTGTCGCGACCTACTCAGCAAGGGAGCACGCATGGCAACCCGTGCCGTCGCCCGCCGTTCGTCCACCACCTCCGGTGGGACCGACCGGGCAAGCAGTGTTCGCGCCGTGGGCGGGGAGATCGCCGATCGCGACCTGGTCGGCATGTACCTGGACGAGATCGCTCGTACGCCGCTGCTCGACGCCGCCAAGGAAGTCGACCTCTCGCAGGCCATCGAGGCGGGCGTCTACGCCCAGCAGATCCTCGACGGCGAGGCCGAGAGCGAAGCCGGTGGTGCGACGCGTGAGGAGCTGGAGGCGCTGGTCGCCGAGGGCGAGCGCGCCAAGGACATATTCATCCGTTCCAACCTCCGCCTCGTCGTTGCCGTGGCCCGGCGCTACCCGCGCGCGGGGCTGCCCCTGCTCGACCTGATCCAGGAGGGCAACGCGGGCCTGGTGCGCGCGGTCGAGAAGTTCGACTACGCGAAGGGCTTCAAGTTCTCCACCTACGCGACGTGGTGGATCCGCCAGGCCATCACCCGGTCCATAGCCGACCAGTCCCGCACGATCCGGCTCCCCGTCCACCTGGTGGAGGAGCTGGGCCGGATCCGCCGTGTCCAGCGCGAGTTCAACCGGGAGAACGGCCGCGACCCCGAGCACGAGGAGATCGCCGCCGAGCTGGACTCCAACGCCGAGCGCGTGGGCAACGTCCTGGACTGGGCCCGCGACCCGGTCAGCCTCAACATGTCCGTCGACGACAACGGGGACACCCAGTTCGGCGACCTGCTGGAGGACACCTCCGCCGTCTCGCCCGAGCAGTCGGTGCTGTCGCTGCTGCGCAGCGAGGAGCTGGAGGACCTGATCGGCAAGCTCGACGACAGGACCGCCTCCATCATCAAGATGAGGTACGGCATCGAGGACGGCCGCGAGCGGACGCTGACCGAGGTCGGCAAGCAGCACGGTCTGACCCGCGAGCGGATCCGTCAGATAGAGAAGCACGCTCTGCTCGAATTGAAGCGAATGGCACACGACACGGGCTTTGACGCTGTGGCGTGAGCGGAATACCCGCTAGCCTCCCCATCAAGCCGGTTCACCCCGGCCGACCGATCGGCTCACCCCGGTCACCCCGGCCGGTTTCCCCACCGGCCACCCCGACCGGCCCTCGCGGCCGGTTCCCGGAACTGAGTCCCGGCGCCCACCCCCCCCGGCGCCGGGGCTCATCCATGCCCGGGCCTGCCGAGCGCTCGGGCCGGACCGCCCCTTCCGCGCCGGGGGTGGCCGCGCCCTCCTGTCCGAGGCGGCCGGTTCTGTCCGGGCCGGCCGGGTCCTTCCGTCCCGGCCGGGCGCTGAGCCCGCTCCGCGCGCCGGCTGCCGGGCCCTTCCCCGTACGGGCGCGGGCGCGTGTCCCCGTACGGGCGTCGGCGCGTGCGGACGGGACAGGCGCCCGGGCGCACCGGTCAGCCGGGCGCGCCCGCCGCGCGGGTCAACCGGGAGCCCAGGCGCTCCAGGTGTTCCACCAGCTCCGGCGGCCCCTGCACCGTGAACTCGCAGTCCACCAGCGCCAGCCGCAGTGCCACCCACTCCAGCGAGTCCGTGCACGAGGAGCGCAACCGGCAGGCGTTCGGGGTGTTCTCCCCGTCCGGCCCGGGCACCGGCTCCGGCACCCCGAGCGTCGGCGGCAGCCGCGCCATCACGAACTCCGCCGGGGCCGCGAACCGCACATCGAGCCGCAACTCCGGCTGCCTGCCCGCCATCGACCGGGCGAAGTAGCGTGCCGCGTCCTCCGTCCCGTCCTCGCCGCCGCCCTCCACGGGGAGTGGCCGAGGCGTGAACCGGGCGCCCGTCGCGAACGGCTCGGAGACCCGGTCCACCCGGAACGTCCGCCAGTCCTCCCGCAGCAGGTCGTACGCCACCAGGTACCACCGCCGCCCCGTGCTCACCAGCCGGTACGGCTCGACCTGCCGCTTCGTCTCCGTACCGTCGCCACTGCGGTACGCGAACCGCAGCCGTTCCCGTCCGGTGGCCGCCGAGGCGAGCGTCGTCAGGGTCCGCGGATCGATGGTGGACCCGTCCCCCCGGGTCAGCGGCACCGTGGCGTTCTGCAGCGCCGAGACCCGGTGCCGCAACCGTGCGGGCAGCACCTGCTCCAGCTTCGCCAGCGCCCGTACGGAGGCCTCGTCGACGCCCTCGATGGCGTGCCCGGCACCGGCCCGCAGCCCCAAGGCGATGGCGACAGCCTCCTCGTCGTCCAGCACGAGGGGCGGCAGGGCGGCCCCCGCTACCAGGCGGTAGCCGCCGGCCGAACCGCGTGAGGCCTCGACCGGGTAGCCCAGTTCGCGCAGCCGGTCGATGTCGCGTCGGATCGTGCGCGGGGCGACGCCGAGCCGCTCGGCCAGCTCGCCGCCCGGCCACTCGCGCGGGGTCTGGAGGAGCGACAGCAGTTTCAGCAGGCGTGCCGGGGCGGTGTCGGTCATGAAGTCCAGGATGCGTCTCCAACAGGACAGGATCAGACCTAAAGGAGATCTAGTTTCCTCCCATGTCTTCTTCCGCAGCGCTACCGGACCCGGCAGCGAACTCCGCCCACGCATCCGTCCCTGCCCCTGCCGACCGGCGTCGCTGGTTCGCCCTCGCCATCGTGATGACCGCGGCCTTCATGGACCTGGTCGACGTCACGATCGTCAACATCGCGATCCCCAGCATCACCCGCGACACCGGGGCCTCCGTCTCCGCGATCCAGTGGATCACCGCCGGATACGCCCTCGCGTTCGCCGCCGGACTGATCACGGGTGGCCGGCTCGGCGACATCTACGGGCGCAAGCGGCTCTTCCTCATCGGCATCGCCGGGTTCACGGTCGCCTCGGCCCTCTGCGGCCTCGCGCCCGACTCCGGCATACTCGTCGCCGCCCGCATCCTCCAGGGGGCGACGGCGGCGCTGATGGTGCCCCAGGTGCTCTCGATCGTGCACGCCACCTTCCCGGCACACGAGCGCGGCAAGGTCTTCGGCCTCTTCGGCGCGGTCGTCGGCCTCGGCGCGGTCTCCGGCCCGCTGCTGGGCGCGCTGCTCACCGAGTGGAACCTCTTCGGCCTCGAATGGCGGCCGATCTTCCTGATCAACCTCCCCGTCGGCGTCGCGGGTCTGGTCCTCGGCGCGAAGTTCATCACCGAGTCCAAGGCGCCCCGGGCCATGCGGCTGGACCTCGTCGGCGTCGGCCTGGTCACGCTCGCCATGCTGATGCTCATCTACCCGCTCACCCGCGGGCACGAGCTGGACTGGCCGCTGTGGGGCCACGTCTCGATGGTGGGCAGCCTCTTCGTCTTCGCCCTCCTCGTTCGGCACCAGCGGCAGAAGGCGGTCATCGACGGTTCGCCGCTGATCGAGCTGTCCCTGTTCCGGGTCAAGAGCTTCGCCGCGGGTATCGCCGTGCAGCTCACCTTCGGCGTGGGCCTCGGCATCTTCTTCCTGGTCTGGACCCTCTACATGCAGATGGGGCTGGGCTGGAGCGTGCTGCGGGCCGGCACGACGGGCATCCCGTTCTCCGTCGCCGTCTCGGTGGCCGCCGGGATCTCCGTACAGAAGCTGGTGCCCCGCTTCGGCCGCAAGGTCCTCCAGGCGGGCGCGCTCCTGATGGTCGCCGGGCTGCTGGTCTACCTCTGGGAGGCCGAGCACTACGGCATGGCCATCACCTCCTGGCAGATGGCGATCCCGCTGGTCGTCATGGGCGTCGGGATGGGACTGATCGTGGCCCCGCTGACCGACGCGATCCTCTCCGAGGTGCCCAGGGAGCATGCCGGTTCGGCGTCCGGGCTGATCAACACCGTGCAGCAGATGGGCACCGCGCTCGGCCTCGGCCTGGTCTCCGTGGTCTTCTTCGGCGCGATCGGCGACCGGCTGGCACCGCAGGAGATCGGCCCGGCCTTCGTGGACGCGTTCCAGCAGTCGCTGTGGTGGGTGGCCGGGGTGCTCTCGGCGATCTTCCTGCTGATGTTCGCGCTGCCGGCCCGGCCGAAGGCCCACGTGGAGGGCGAGGCGGCGGCGCCCGACGACGCCCCGCTCACCACGGAACCGGCGCTGAAGGTCTGAGCGGGCCGGACAAGGCCGACAGGGCGGTCGGGGTGGTCGGGGCGGTCCGGCGGTGGCCCCTTCGTGGGGCCCCGCCCGGGTCAGCAGATACCGGTGCGGCTCTCCATCGCCGCGCGGGCGGTCTCCTCGTCCTCGTACACCTCGCACATGTGGCGGCCGTCGGGGGTCGCCGTGTGCTCGACCTCCCACAGGCTCGTCTCGCTGCCGTCCAGCAGCAGGAACGCGTGCTCGTAGAGCGTGAACCCGGCCTTCTGGCCGCCGACTTCGCACTGGCGCCCGAAGATCTGGGTGATGTGGTGGGCGAAGGCGGACCGGAGCAGCCGGGCCTTCTCCCCGCCCGGCCGGTCCCCGTTCTCCGCGCGGCGCAGGACCCGGCGGGCGTGGTCGGCGGAGTTGTCGGGGGCGTACATCCGGGGTGCCGGAGCCGGGGGAGCGGACATCAGGACCGTCAGGGTCTCCATGTCCTCGCGTCCCGCCTCGTCACCGAGGGCGGGGGCGTCCGAGAGGCTCCCGGCCAGCCGGGCGGCGGCGAGGTGGGCGTCGCCCTCGTCGGCGTACAGCTCGTGGCGCCGGGGCTCCTGCTCGTCCCGGCCGCCGCTGTGCACCAGTTCCCACAGGGTCAGATCGGAGCCGTCGGTCAGGAGATAGGTGTGGCGGTAGGTCTCCCGGTGCAGGACGGGGCTGTGGTGCGAGGAGTGCAGTGAACTGCTGTGCGCCAGCGCCGAACCGAGCCGGTCGACCGTACGGTCGGGAAGGTCGAAAGAGTTGAGGGCGCGTCGCAGGAGTCGGTCGAGGTGCTGCTCGGTTGTCTCGTACGGATCGCTCAAGGTGCTGTCTCCAGGCCGTCGCCGCGTGTTACTTGATGCGTGCTTAACGTAGTCCCTGGGTCTGACATCGTGACCGGGGTTCGTAAAAACGTCAGGCGTACGAGATAAGTTCCCCGTCTGCGCCCGGTGCATTTCGGGTGGTTGGGGGTGAACTCCCTTGCCACGGTTGCGAGTCGGGCGCCCGCGCGCCCCTCGCCCGACGGCCGCGCGCCCCCGCGCGGCCGGCCCCCGCCCCGTGCGCCCCCGCCTCGCGGGGGTCGGCGACGCGGGCGGCGGCGCGGGGCTCGGTGGCGCGAGTCCGGCCCCCGGTGGGCGGCGCGGGCCCTGCATGGGGTCCGGCCTCACGCAGGGCCGCTCCGGTCAGGGGCACTCCCTGCCCCGGTCCTCTCCCCCTCCCCCGCCCCCGTGCCCGTAGAGGTCGGTGTAGGCGGGGAACGTGCCGCCGGGCCCTTCGGCGCTCCGGGCCGCGCGTACGGCCTTCACGATCGCGCGGGCCAGTACGTCGGCGCCCGCCGCGAGGATCTCGTTGACCGCGGCCGGGTTCTCCGACTCCACCGCCACCCGGCCCGTGGCGAGCGCGAACACGGTGTCCCCGTCGGTCAGGAGATGGACCGGGCGCACCGCGCGGGCCATGCCGTCGTGGGCGGTCCCCGCCAGCTTCTGCGCCTGGGCCCGGACGAGCGTCGCGTCCGTCGCGACGACCGCGATCGTGGTGCTGAACGGCGGAGCCCCGCCGACGGCCGCCTCCCTCGCCTCCTCCAGTCGCCGCACCGCCGCCGCATGGGTCGCGGCCGACGGATACGCGGGCGGCTCCCCGGCCCCGTACTCCCCGAACAGCACTCCGGTACGGGGATCGAGCACCGAGCCCGCCGCGTTCACCGCGACCAGGGCGGCGACGGTGACCCCGGAGGCGAGCAGCACGCTCGCCGTGCCGATGCCGCCCTTCAACTGCCCGGCCACCGCGCCCGTGCCCGCGCCCACGCTCCCCTCGGCCACCGGCGCTCCCGGGCCCGAGGCGGCGGCGGCCTCCACGGCGGCGCGCCCGGTCGCCGCGTCGGGGCGGGCCCGCCAGTCGCCACCCCGCCCGAGGTCGAAGAGGGCGGCGGCCGGGACCACGGGGACCACGTGGGTGGGCTCCGGGCCGACCCGGACGCCCCGGCCCTGCTCCTCCAGCCAGCCCATCACTCCGGACGCGGCGTCGAGGCCGTACGCGCTGCCGCCCGTGAGGACCACCGCGTCGACCCGCTGCACCAGGTTGCGCGGGTCCAGCGCGTCCGTCTCCCGGGTCCCCGGCCCGCCGCCCCGCACGTCCACGGCGGCCACCGCCCCGCCCTCCGGAGCCAGTACCACGGTCGTCCCGCTCAACGCCCCGGCCCTCGCCACCCGCGCATGCCCGACCTGGATCCCGGCCACATCGGTCAGCGCATCCAGCACCGAGGCCCCCGGAGCACCCACCGGCGAGGCCCTCGGAGTATCCGGAGTCGGGGATCCCGGGCCGTCCGGAGCCGAGGCGCCCACGGCATCCGGGGCGTCCGGGGCGTCCGGGGCGTCCGGGGCATCCGGGGCATCCGGTGGTGATGGCTGAGGGTCCTCGGCGGTCATGGCGCACTCCTCGGGTCGACGCCCGCGAACAGGCGCAGCCTCCTACGTACGTCCCGAACGTACCGCCGCCCCCTGCTCCTGTCCGGGCGCCCCCCAGGGTCGCTCTCCTTGAAGGGCTATGGGCGCCGTTCCTGCTGGTAGGCGGGGTGCTCGGCGCATGACTGGCCAAGGGCTGACGGCGCGCCTCGCCCTGGCGACGACCGCCGTCGTCGGCCGGCTCTGGAAGCTGACCGTGCTGATCGACGCGCGGATGGAGGGAGACACCGGCACGGCCTGGTGGGGAGGCGGCTTCCTCCGCCTGGCGTTCCTCGCCGTACTGGGCCTCTGGCTGCTCGACCCGAAGACCGCTGACCTCCGCCGTCGACGGTCGTACCCTGGAACCATGAGTGCCGCCCCCGCCCCCGGTCCGCGAGACGCGAAGCAGCAGCAGCCCCCGGCACAGCAGGCCCGGGCACAGCAGCCGCAGGAACCGAAGCCCAAGCCGGTTCTGATCTTCGACGATCCGCTGGACCAGCAGTCCGCGGACGATACGGACCGGGGATGGGGCGAGCGGCCCTCGGGCGGCTCCGGCGCCGACCTCGCGCGCTTCCTCGACGAGAAGCCGCCCCACCACATCTGACCCGACGACCGGCGGGCTACCGCCCCTCGTCCCGGCCCGGCAGCGCCCCGCCGCCCTCGCCGGGCCCACCGGCGCCCCCGGCACCGGGCCCACCGGCACCGCGCTGCGCGACCAGGGCGTCGCGGATCTCCTTGAGCACCTCCAGCTCGCTGACCTCCAGTGTCTCCTGCACGCCCTCCTTCGCGGCCTGCATCTGCGCCCGCCTGGCCAGGTACTTGGCCATCGGCAGCACCAGCAGGAAGTACACGACGGCGGCGGTGATCAGGAAGCTGAGGGCGGCGCTGAGCACCGATCCCCACAGGATCTCGATCCCGTCCAACTCGCCGGTGGCCGGGTCCGTCGTGCACGGGCCCCGGAGGCAGGAGCTGTAGTTGTCCAGGTCCTGCGTGCCGAAGGCGCCGACCAGCGGGTTGATGATGCCCTTCACGAACGCGTTCACGATGTTCGTGAACGCGGCGCCGATGACGACGGCCACCGCCAGATCGATCACATTGCCGCGCGTCAGGAAGGCCTTGAAGCCCTCCAGGAGACTGACCTTCTTCTCGCTCACAGGTGAGCCTTCTTTCGCATGTGCGGTGAGGGGAGCAAACTGCTCCGCCACCTAAGGCGGGAGAAGACGAAACTGTCCAATCCGGTAACGCGCACGAGTGACTTGAGAGCGCGTCAGTTCGCATCGGACACCGCCACCGCCAGCGGCCCCGCAGCGCCCGCCCCCAGCAGCGCCGTGGCGGTGGACCGCTCCACCGACAGCATCACCAGCGCCCCTCCGGGCGCCGGACCCGCCCCGACCGCCCCCGAACCGCCGCCTCGGTGGCCGTCCCCGTCGGCGGCCCCGCCCGGCACCCGGGCCACCCGTACGTCCCGTGCCACCAGCCGGGCGTCGTCGCCCGCCTCGCCGACCGCGATCACATCGACCCGGTCTCCCGGGCGCAGCAGCCGTACCGTCTCCGCGTCGGCGATCCGCACCGGCGCGGAGACGAGCCGCGCGGACGGGCTCCCGGCCCCCATCGCCGTGCCGGATGCCGCACCGGAAGCCGCCGCGCCCGGGACCGGCATCCCCGAGACCCCCGTGCTGGGGGATGCCGTGTCCGAGGCGGCCGCTTCCGGGGCGCCCACGCCGGAACCGGCGCCGCCCAGGCCGCCGCCCGTCGTGGCCAGGGCGGCGCCCGCCAGAGCGAGCCCCGTGGCGAGTGCGCGCCGCCGCCTGCGCAGCATCCGGCGCAGCCGGTACACCCTGCTGCCCCGCACCCGCAGGGGCGCGAACGACCCCACTCCGCACGGTGCGGGCGGCGGCGCCGGGGGCCTGGGCGGCGGCTTCGCCAGGTCCAAGGCGCCCGAGGGAGCGGAACGGGCGGAGCGGTGGCGGGCGGAGAGGTCGGGGAGGTCGGGGAGGGAGAAGGAGGACGGAGGCATGGCTTCACCTGCGATCGGACGAGACGGGGGAGGTCCGACCGGAGGTCCCGGCCGAACTCCCCTCACGATCCACGATCGGCGTCCGACTCGCTGGGGCCTGTGGACAACCCCGGGACTGTGGAGAACTCCGTCACCCGATCCGGGGGACCGGCCACCCCCGTGATCCGGCAGCGGCCCCCTACGGCAGCGCGATCCCCGTCTCGATCCCGTCCAGCGCGTGGGCGCAGACGCAGTTGCGGCTCTCCGTCGCCGGCAGCCCGCCCACCGCGTCGAACAGCACCGACCGGAGCCGGTCCACGTTGGCCGCGAAGACCCGCAGCACCTCCTCGTGCGAGACGCCCTCGCCGGCCTCCGCGCCCGCGTCCAGGTCGGTCACGAGGGTCATCGTGGTGTAGCAGAGCCCCAGCTCCCGGGCGAGTACGGCTTCCGGATGCCCGGTCATCCCCACCACGGACCAGCCCATCGCCGCATGCCAGCGGGATTCCGCCCGGGTGGAGAAGCGGGGCCCCTCGACGACCACGAGGGTGCCGCCGTCCACGGGTTCCCAGTCGTGGGCGCGGGCCGCCGCCACCGCGGCCTTCCGGCCCTCGGGGCAGTACGGATCGGCGAAGCCCAGGTGCACGACGTTGGGTGCGGTCCCGTCGGCGCGGGCCTCCCCGTCGTAATAGGTCTGTACGCGGTTCTTGGTGCGGTCCACCAGCTGGTCCGGGACGAGGAGCGTGCCCGGTCCGAACTCCGGGCGCAGCCCGCCGACGGCGCAGGGGCCCAGCACCTGGCGGACCCCGACGGAGCGCAGGGCCCAGAGGTTGGCCCGGTAGTTGATGCGGTGGGGCGGCAGGTGGTGGCCGCGGCCGTGGCGGGGCAGGAAGGCCACCCGGCGGCCGCCGATCTCGCCGAGGAAGACCGAGTCGCTGGGCTTCCCGTAAGGGGTGTCCACGGAGACCTCGGTGACGTCCTCCAGGAAGGAGTAGAAACCCGAGCCGCCGATGACACCGATCTCCGCGGAACCCTCGGTGCTCCTACCGGAGCCCGTTTCCGTATGTGCGTTCGCCATGCGGTCACCGTATCCGGAGGAGCGTTTTCCGGGACAGACGAGGCCGGGCCCCGTCGAGTGGCCGGCATACGACCGGGCCCACCGAGTGCGCACGCGGAGGTCGACATACGACCGGACCCCGCCGAGTGGTCTCGGCGGGGTCCGGTGAAAAGCGGGTGCGTGCGTTCGCGGGCTCAGGCGGCCGACGTACCGCTCGACGACGAGGCCGGCGCGGGGGCCGACGACGAGGCGGCGGGTGTCGAGGCGCTCGTCTTCGTGTCCGAGCCGGTCGACGACGAGGACGAACCCGAGTCGGACGACTTCGAGGTCGACGAGGCCGGCGTGCTGCTCGACGAGGAGCCGCGGCTGTCGTTCCGGTAGAAACCGGAACCCTTGAAGACGATGCCGACCGCAGAGAACACCTTCTTCAGGCGTCCGTCGCAGCTCGGGCATACGGTCAGGGCATCATCGGTGAACTTCTGCACCGCCTCGAGGCCCTCGCCGCACTCGGTGCACTGGTACTGATAGGTCGGCACTTGCTCCTCCTGGCACTCTCACTCAATGAGTGCTAACGACGCTCCATACTGACGTATTCCGCGGGATCAGTCCACCGTGACCGGCTCGCGGTGACCGATCCCACGCGCCACGGTCCGGCCCGCGGACCGGGGTGCCAGCCGCGAGCGCAGGGCCAGCAGGGTCGCCAGCGCCAGTACGGTACCGGCCAGGGGGACCAGGAACCCGGTGCTCGCACCGCGGGCGTCGGCGAGTTGGCCCGCCACGGTCACGGCGGCCGCCTGGCCCAGCGCCACGGCGCCGGTGAGCCAGGTGAAGGCCTCGGTACGGGCGGTGGTCGGGACCAGCGACTCGACCAGCGTGTAGCCGCTGATGAGTGCCGGGGCGATGCAGAGGCCGACGAGCAGGCCGAGTCCGGCCAGCAGCGGTACGGAGTGCACGGCCCAGAGGCCGGAGGCCATGAGGGTCAGCGCCACGTAGCCGACGACCAGACGGCGCTGCGGGCTGCTCTTCCAGGCGACGGCCCCGCAGACGATGCCGGCCAGCATGTTGCCCGCGGCGAAGATCCCGTACAGGAGACCGTTCATGCCGGGGTGGCCGATCTCCTGGGTGAACGCCGTCAGCGAGACCTGCATACCGCCGAAGACCGCGCCGATGCCCAGGAAGGCGACGATGAGGACCCGGACGCCCGGCACGGAGAGCGCCGAGGTGTGCGGCCGCTCCGCCGTGGCGGCGGGGCGGGGGGCGGGCTGGGTGGCGCGCTGCGCGGCGAAGAGCAGACCGCCGACGAGGGTGAGGGCGGCCTCGGTGATCAGCCCGGCCGCCGGGTGCACGCCGGTGCAGAGCGCGGTCGCGATCACCGGTCCGAGGACGAAGGTGAACTCGTCGGTCACCGACTCGAAGGCGGCGGCCGTGGACATCAGCGGGGAGGCGGGCCGGTCCGGGGTGGCTCCCAGCATCGCGGCCCAGCGGGCCCGCACCATCGGGCCGATCTGCGGGACCGAGGCGCCGGTGGGCACCGCGGCGGCGAACAGCGCCCACAGGGGCGCGTCCGCCAGTGCCAGGGCCGTCAGCGCACCACCGGAGGCGGTGTGCAGCAGGACGCCGGGGAGCAGTACGGCCCGCTGGCCGAACCGGTCGGCGAGCTTGCCGCCCTGCGGGGCCACCAGCGCCATGGAGACGCCCGCGACCGCCGCCACGGCCCCGGCGCTGCCGTAGGAGCCGGTGGTGTGCTGGACGAGCAGCACGATCCCGATGGTCAGCATCGCGAAGGGCTGCCGTGCGGCGAAGCCGGGAAGGAGGAAGGTCCACGCACCGGGGGTGCGGAGCAGTTGCCCGTAACCGGGGCGGTCGGTGACCGTGGTCGCCACGGTCCTTGCCTTTCTGCCGCCTGGTAGCGCTGCTTCCTGGCGCCTTTGTGGGGCGGGCCGGACGGAAGCGGCCGAGAGCTGTCCTCTTCGCGCGGAACTGCGGTAGATGCCGGGCGACTCGCTGCCAGCGGCGGAGAAACGCCGGGCGAAGAGACACCACGACCGCCATACGGTCGCGCCAGCTCTGCATCAGACAGAGTTGGTCGATCAGTGTGCCTCTATCGTACAGGCAGGAAGCCCTGTGCGCCTGTGAATGTGCACACAGCTTCCTGGTGGGCCTGTGATCAGCGTCCTGTGGGGGCGTGTCGGTGACGTTGCAGGCGGAGCGCTGCCCGCTACGCCTACTCCGTAGGCGTACTACGGATGACGCGCGCTCGCGCGGCGGGTGTCGTCCGTGAGGCGGGCCTTCCGTACGGGGCTGTGGCCCGTGCCCAGCCAGCCGGCCAGCTTGCCGCCCTCGTCGACCGCCCGGAGCCGGGCCTCCGCCTGGTCGCGCACCGGGTCGGTCGCCACCACCAGCAGCTCGTCGCCGCGCCGCAGGATGGTGGTGGGGGAGGGCACGAAGCTCCGCTCCTCGCGCACCACCAGCGTGACTGCGGCTCCGGGCGGGAGCCGCAGCTCGCCGACCTCGACGCCGTGCATCCGGGACTTCTGGCGGACGTCCACCGACAGCAGGTGGCCGCGCAGCCGCTCCAGCGGCGCCGACTCGACGCCCAGGTCGTCGGCCTCGGCCTGGTCGTCGCCGATCTTCAGCTTGGTCGCGACCCACGGCAGGGTGGGGCCCTGGACCAGCGTGTAGACGATGACGAGCACGAAGACGATGTTGAAGATCCTGGTGCTGCCCTCCACTCCGGAGACCATCGGGATGGTCGCCAGGATGATGGGCACGGCCCCGCGCAGCCCGGCCCACGACATCAGGGCCTTCTCGCGCGTCGGCAGCCGGAACGGTGCCAGGCTCAGGAAGACCGACAGCGGCCGGGCCACCACCGTCAGCACCAGCCCCACCACGACGGCCGGCCAGAAGTCCTGGACCAGGTCGCGCGGGGTGACCAGCAGGCCGAGCAGCACGAACATGCCGATCTGGGCCAGCCAGCCCAGCCCGTCCGCGAAGCCCCGGGTCGCGGCCCAGTGCGGCAGCTTGGAGTTGCCGAGGATCATGGCGGCCAGGTAGACCGCCAGGAAGCCGCTGCCCTGGGCGATGGCGCCGGCCGCGTACGCCATCACGGCTATGGCCATGACGGCGATCGGGTACAGGCCGGAGGCGGGCAGGGCCACGTGGCGCAGTCCGAGCGAGCCCAGCCACCCCACCGTGATGCCGATGGCGGCGCCGATGGCCAGCTGCAGGGCGATCTTGCCGATCAGGACGTACCAGTGCTCGGCCGGGCCGACGGCGGAGAACGCGACGACGAGGATGACCACGGGGGCGTCGTTGAAGCCGGACTCGGCCTCCAGCACCCCGGCGACCCGGGACGGCAGCGGCACCCTGCGGAGCACCGAGAAGACGGCCGCGGCGTCGGTGGACGAGACGACCGCGCCGATGATCAGGGCCTGGCGCCACTCCAGGCCGACCAGGTAGTGCGCGGCGGCGGCCGTGACGCCCACGCTGATCCCGACGCCGACGGTGGAGACCACCGCGGCCGCGGGCAGGACGGGCTTGACCTCTTTCCACTTCGCTCCGAGTCCACCCTCCGCGAGGATGACGACCAGGGCGGCGTAGCCGATCACCTGGGTCAGCTCGGCGTTGTCGAACTCGACGTTGAAGAGGCCGTCCTGCCCCAGGGCGATCCCGATGCCGAGGTACAGGAGCAGGCTGGGCAGCCCGCTGCGCGAGGAGATCCGGACCGCCGCCACGGCGACGAGCAGGACGAGCGAGCAGGCGAGCAGGAGTTCGTTGAGCGCGTGGACGGTCAGGGTCCGTTCCTTCCCTGCGTACGTCGGCCGGATCGTCCTCCGGCAGCCAGTACTTCGTTACCTTACCTAATCTTTAACGCTTTCTTGACGGGGTTCCGTGCGGGCGGCAAGGGGGTCGCGCGTCCGGCGCCGGTGCTTCGCGTGTCCGCGGGGGCATGCGCGCAAATGGATGCATCCCTATACCGCGTCCGAGTGGCTTCTCGGCTGCGCCTATGGTTGCTCCTGCACTCCCAGGACCACCCTGCCCCTCGAAGGACAGCGATGCCCGCCAATAAAACCGACTCTTCCGCCCGTTCCGACGCGAAGAAGCCCGGTAGGAAGAAGGGGCGCCGCGTCCGCCTTCTCCTGTTCGTCCTGGTGCTGGCGCTCGTCGCGGGTGTCGGGTTCGGCGCCTACTGGTCCGTCTCCACGGTGAGGGCCTCGTACCCGCAGACCACCGGGACGATCACGCTCGAAGGCCTCTCCGGCGACGTCGAGGTCAAGCGGGACGCGTACGGCGTTCCGCAGCTCTACGCGGACACCGACGCCGACCTCTTCCGCGCCCAGGGCTTCGTGCACGCCCAGGACCGCTTCTGGGAGATGGACGTACGGCGCCATATGACGGCGGGCCGGCTCGCCGAGATGTTCGGCTCCGGCCAGGTGGAGACCGACGCCTTCCTGCGCACGCTCGGCTGGCGGAAGGTCGCGCAGGAGGAGTACGACAAGGTCCTGGACGGGGAGACCAAGAAGAACCTCCAGTCGTACGCGGACGGCGTCAACGCGTATCTGAAGGGCAAGGAAGGCCGGGACATCTCGGTCGAGTACGCGGCGCTCGGGCTGACCAACGACTACAAGCCCGGCGAGTGGACCCCGGTCGACTCCGTGGCCTGGCTCAAGGCGATGGCCTGGGACCTGCGCGGCAACATGCAGGACGAGATCGACCGTTCGCTGCTGACCAGCCGGCTCGACCAGGCCCAGATCCGGGACCTGTACCCGGACTACCCGTACAAGACGCACCAGCCGATCGTCGACCGCGGGGCGGTCTCCCCGGTCACCGGGACGTTCGACCCCGACGCCGCCCCGTCCGGCACCATCGGCTCCGCGACCGCGCAGGGTGCCACCGAGGGCCTGAACACCCAGCTCTCCGCGCTCGCCGACACTCTGGACACGATCCCCGCCCTGCTCGGCCCGAACGGCAACGGCATCGGGTCGAACTCCTGGGTCGTCGGCGGCAAGCACACGACGACCGGCAAGGCGCTGCTGGCCAACGACCCGCACCTGGCGCCGATGCTGCCCTCGCTCTGGTACCAGATGGGCCTGCACTGCCGGGAGGTCTCCAAGACCTGCCAGTACGACACCGCGGGCTACACCTTCTCCGGGATGCCCGGTGTCGTCATCGGCCACAACAAGGACATCGCCTGGGGCCTCACCAACCTCGGCGCGGACGTGACCGACCTCTTCCTGGAGAAGGTCTCCGCCGACGGCTATCTGTACGACGACAAGGTGAAGCCGTTCGTCACCCGTGAGGAGACCATCAAGGTCGCGGGCGGCAAGGACCGGAAGATCACCGTCCGTGAGACGAACAACGGACCCCTGGTCTCCGACCGCAGCAAGGAGCTGGACAAGGTCGGCCAGAAGGCCCCTGTCGGCAACTCCGCCCCCGACCGCGCCGACGGTTACGCCGTCGCGCTGAAGTGGACCGCGCTCCAGCCGGGCAAGTCCATGGACGCGGTCTTCGCGATCAACCGGGCCAAGGACTTCACCACCTTCCGGGCCGCAGCCAAGAACTTCGAGGTCCCCTCGCAGAACCTCATCTACGCCGACACCGAGGGCAACATCGGCTATCAGGCGCCCGGCACGATCCCGGTCCGCCTCAAGGGCGACGGCACGCTGCCCAGCCCCGGCTGGACCTCGGAGTACGGCTGGGAGAAGGAGCCGGTCCCGTTCGACGAGCTGCCCTACGAGTACAACCCGGAGCGCGGCTACATCGTCACCGCCAACCAGGCCGTGATCGACGAGAGCAAGTACCCCCACCTGCTGACCAAGGACTGGGGCTACGGCACCCGGAGCCAGCGGATCAACGACCTCATCGCCCAGAAGATCAAGGGCGGCGAGAAGGTCTCGACCGACGACATGCAGAAGATGCAGATGGACAACGCCAGCGAGATCGCCGCGCTGCTGGTGCCCGAGCTGCTGAAGATCAACATCTCCGACCCGAGCGTGCGTGAGGCACAGAAGCTGCTGGAGGGCTGGGACTACACCCAGGAGCCCGATTCGGCCGCCGCCGCGTACTTCAACGGGGTCTGGCGCAACATCCTCAAGCTCGCCTTCGGCAACAAGCTGCCCAAGGAGCTGCGGGTCAAGGGCGACTGCATCAACGTGCCGCCGGCCAGGAACAGCGGCCCGGCCGACCAGCAGAAGAAGCTCGTGCGCGAGTGCGGCCAGCGCGACGGCGACTCCGCCCAGCCCGACGGCGGGGACCGCTGGTTCCAGGTGGTCCGCGACATCGTCAAGGACCAGGAGAACGAGTGGTGGAAGGCGCCCGCCCGGGGTCGCGAGGAGGCGCTGGAGGGCCGTGACGACCTCTTCGCCCGGGCGCTGGAGGACGCGCGCTGGGAGCTGACCGCCAAGCTCGGCAAGGACATCTCCACCTGGAGCTGGGGCCGGCTGCACCGTCTGACGCTGACCAACCAGACCCTCGGCACCGAAGGGCCCGACCTGCTCAAGCGGGCGCTCAACCGGGGCCCCTGGAACCTCGGCGGCGGCGAGGCGGCGGTCAACGCCACCGGCTGGAACGCGGCGAGCGGCTACGAGGTCGTCTGGGTGCCGTCGATGCGGATGGTCGTCAACGTGGGGGACTGGGACAAGTCCCGCTGGATCAACCTCACCGGCGCCTCCGGGCACGCGTTCAACGCGCACTACACCGACCAGACCGACAAGTGGGCCAACGGCGAACTGCTCGACTGGTCCTTCGGTACCGAGGCGGTCGGCAGGTCCACCGTCGACACGCTGACACTGAAGCCGTAGCCACGAGCGGCGCGGCCCCGGCTGCACCCGCAGCCGGGGCCGCGCCGCTCCGCCTCAGGCAGGAAAGCGCCGGGCTCCGTCCGGGGTGATCGCGGCGTCCACGGGGTGGTCGTGCGGTTCCCGAGGGACCCGCGCGACCACCTCGTTCGCGTACAGGAGCACGATCAGCGCCGGATCGGCCCCGGCCGCCGAGAGCCGGGCCAGCACCCGGTCGTAGCTGCCGCCGCCGCGCCCGAGACGCATCCCCGCCCCGTCCACGGCCAGCCCCGGCAGCAGCACCGCGTCGGCCCCCAGCACGGCCGCGGGGCCGAGCCGGGGCCCGTCCGGCTCCAGGAGCCCGCGCCCGGCCGGCAGCAGGTGCTCCGCGCCCCCGTACACCGCCCAGTCCAGGTCGTTGTCGGCGAGGAGCACCGGGAGCAGCACCCGTACGCCCCGCTCGCGCAGCGCGTCCAGCAGGGCCCGGGTCCCCGGTTCGCGGCCCACGGAGACGTACGCGGCGACCGTCCGGGCGTCGGCCAGTTCGGGGAGCGCCAGCGCGCCGACTGCGAGGGCCGTGGCGGCTGCCGCGACGTCCTCCGTGCTCAGGAGGGCCCGGGCGGCGAGCAGTTCGCGCCGGAGAGAGGCTTTTTCGGGCACCTGTACAGGGCTCTTTCCGGACTTTTCGGTGTTCACCAGAGACTCACATAGTTCTCGTATGGGCATATTTAACGGCAAACCTAGTGGCAGCTCATCTTCTGAGCGTGTGCACCCGTTATGGTGCTCCGCATGACTCAGTCGCCCTCCAGGATCAGCAAGGCCGTCATCCCGGCAGCAGGTCTCGGCACCCGGTTCCTGCCCGCCACGAAGGCCACTCCCAAGGAGATGCTGCCTGTCGTCGACAAGCCGGCCATCCAGTATGTCGTCGAGGAAGCCGTCGCTGCGGGCCTCACCGACGTACTGATGATCACCGGCCGGAACAAGCGTCCTCTGGAGGACCATTTCGACCGCAACTACGAGCTGGAGTCGGCCCTTCAGAAGAAGGGCGACGCCGACCGGCTGGGCAAGGTCCAGGAGTCCAGCGACCTGGCCACCATGCACTACGTCCGCCAGGGCGACCCCAAGGGCCTCGGCCACGCCGTGCTGTGCGCCGCCCCGCACGTGGGCGACCAGCCCTTCGCCGTGCTGCTGGGCGACGACCTGATCGACCCGCGCGACCCGCTGCTGGCCCGCATGGTGGAGATCCAGGAGCGGGAGGGCGGCAGCGTCGTCGCGCTGATGGAGGTCGACCCGGCCCAGGTCCACCTGTACGGCTGCGCCGCCGCGGACGCCACGGTCGACAGCGACGTCGTCCGGGTCACCGGCCTGGTCGAGAAGCCCGCGCCGGCGGACGCGCCCAGCAACCTCGCCGTCATCGGCCGGTACGTCCTGGACCCCGCCGTCTTCGGCATACTGCGACACACCGAGCCGGGCCGCGGCGGCGAGATCCAGCTCACCGACGCCCTCCAGCTGCTCGCCGCGGACGAGAAGATCGGCGGCCCGGTGCACGGCGTCGTCTTCAAGGGCCGCCGCTACGACACCGGGGACCGCAGCGACTACCTCCGGGCCATTGTCAGACTGGCGTGCGAACGTGAAGACCTGGGGCCGGACTTCCGGACCTGGCTCCGCCGTTACGTCACCGAGGAGATGTAACCCCGTGAGCAGCCCGATCTGGTCGGTGGACGAGCATCTGGACGACATCCTCGCCGCGGTGAGGCCGCTCGAACCCATCGAGCTGCAACTGCCCGACGCCCAGGGCTGCGTCCTGGTCGAGGACGTCGTCGTGGAGGTGGCCCTGCCGCCCTTCGATAACAGCTCGATGGACGGTTACGCGGTGCGGATCGCCGATGTCGAGGGGGCGAGCGAGGAGTTCCCCGCCGTCCTCACGGTCATCGGCGATGTCGCCGCGGGCAGCGCCGGGCTCGCGGACGGCCAGGTCGTGGGGCCGGGGCAGGCCGCCCGCATCATGACGGGCGCCCCGCTGCCCGCCGGGGCGGAGGCCGTGGTCCCGGTCGAGTGGACGGACGGCGGTACGGGCGAGGGCCCGGCCGCCGCCATGCGCGCCCACTCCGACGCGCCGGAGGGCGCCACCGGCGAGGTCCGCGTCCACCGGGCCGCCGAGGCCGGGGCCCATGTCCGCAAGCGCGGGAGCGACGTCAGGCCCGGAGATCTGGCCCTGCGCGCGGGCTCGATCGTCGGCCCGCCGCAGATCGGGCTGCTCGCCGCGATCGGCCGCTCGACCGTCGTCGTACGGCCCCGCCCCCGCGTCGTCGTCCTGTCCACCGGCAGCGAGCTGGTCCAGCCCGGCGAGAAGCTGACCGGCGGCCAGATCTACGACTCCAACAGCTTCGCGCTCACGGCCGCCGCCCGCGACGCCGGAGCCATCGCCTACCGGGTCGGCGCGGTGACCGACGACGCCGAGACCCTGCGCGCCACCATCGAGGACCAGCTGATCCGCGCGGACATCGTCGTCACCACGGGCGGCGTCAGCGTCGGCGCGTACGACGTCGTCAAGGAGGCGCTCTCCTCCGTCGGGGACGAGGACGAGCCGGGCAGCGGGATCGAGTTCCGCAAGCTCGCCATGCAGCCGGGCAAGCCGCAGGGCTTCGGCTCGATCGGCCCGGAACACACCCCGCTGCTGGCCCTGCCGGGCAACCCCGTCTCCAGTTACGTCTCCTTCGAGCTGTTCGTCCGCCCCGCCATCCGGGCCCTGATGGGCCTGACGGACGACCTCCACCGCCCCATGGTCCGGGCCCGGCTGAGCGCCGACAAGGCGCTGACCTCGCCCGCCGGCCGCCGCCAGTTCCTGCGCGGCAGGTACGACGAGGAGACGGGCACCGTCACCCCCGTCGGCGGCTCCGGCTCCCACCTGGTCGCCGCTCTCGCTCAGGCGGACGCGCTGATCGTGCTCCCCGAGGAGACCACCTCGGCCGAGCCCGGCACGGAGACGGACGTGATCCTGCTCCGCTGACCGCGACCCGGTGCGGGTACTATCTGCGGCCGTGCCTTCCGGAGGAGTTCCTCCGGGCCGGGCCGATCGGCGCCCCTACCGCTAGGCGGAGTGAGTTGAGTACGCAGAACAGGCTGACGCACATCGACGAGGCGGGTGCGGCCCGCATGGTGGACGTCTCCGAGAAGGACGTCACCACGCGCGTCGCCCGCGCGAGCGGCCGGGTCCTCGTCTCACCGCGCGTCATCGAACTGCTCCGGGGCGAGGGGGTCCCCAAGGGAGACGCCCTCGCCACCGCGAGGATCGCCGGGATCATGGGCGCCAAGCGCACCCCGGACCTGATCCCGCTCTGCCACCCGCTGGCCGTCTCCGGGGTGACCGTCGATCTGAGCGTGGCCGACGACGCGGTGGAGATCACGGCCACGGTGAAGACCACGGACCGTACGGGCGTGGAGATGGAGGCCCTGACGGCGGTCTCGGTGGCGGCCCTGACGGTGGTCGACATGGTGAAGGCGGTCGACAAGAGCGCGGTGATCACCGACGTGCGGGTCGAGGCGAAGTCGGGCGGCAAGTCCGGCGACTACCGACGCCCCACGCCGGAGGGCGCCACGGCAGGCCCGACACCGGGGCCGACCGCATGACGCCGCCGCACGGCCCCGGGGCGCCGGGCCAGGAGCAGCCGGGGCAGCGGCAGCCGACGCGCGCGTCGGCCCGCGAGCGGTCGGGCCCGGGGCAGCCGGGGCGGGTGCGGTCCGCACCCGAGCCGGGCCACGACGCCCCCGCGCCCGCCGCCCCCCGCGCACCCGGGCCCGCCCCCACCTACCGCGCCCTCGTCGTCACCGCCTCCAACCGGGCTTCGGCCGGGGTGTACGCGGACAAGGGCGGCCCCCTGATCGCCGAAGGGCTCACCGCCCTCGGCTTCACGGTCGAGGGCCCGCAGGTCGTCCCCGACGGCGACCCGGTCGAGGCGGCCCTGCGCGCAGGCGTGGCCGCCGGATACGACGTGATCGTCACCACCGGCGGTACGGGGATCTCGCCCACCGACGCCACCCCCGAGGCCACCCGCCGCGTCCTCGACCACGAGATCCCCGGCATCCCCGAGGCGATCCGGGCCGAGGGACTCGCCAAGGTCCCCACCGCCGCGCTCTCCCGGGGCCTTGCGGGCGTCGCCTCCCGCACCCTGATCGTCAACCTGCCCGGCTCCACCGGCGGGGTCCGCGACGGCCTCGCCGTCCTCGCCCGGCTCCTGGTGCACGCGGTCGACCAGCTCCGCGGCGGCGACCACCCCCGACCGGGGAGTCCGAGCTGAACATCGCGACCTGGCCGGTGACGCTGACCGACGGCGAGATCGTCCTGCGTCCCATAAAGATGCGCGACCAGCGGGTGTGGCGCGAGGTCAATCGGCGCAACCGCGACTGGCTGCGCCCCTGGGAGGCCACGGTCCCGCCGCCCCCGCCCGGCGGCCCGGTCGCACAGCGGCCCACGTACCGGCAGATGGTCCGCCATCTGCGGGCCGAGGCGCACGCCGGGCGGATGCTGCCGTTCGCCATCGAGTACGAGGGCCGACTCGTCGGCCAGCTCACGGTCGCGGGGATCACCTGGGGCTCGATGTGCTCGGGCCACATCGGCTACTGGGTCGACCAGGGTGTCGCCGGGCGTGGCGTGATGCCGACGGCCGTGGCGCTCGCCGTGGACCACTGCTTCCGCTCGGTGGGGCTGCACCGCATCGAGGTCTGCATCCGCCCGGAGAACGCGCCGAGCCGCCGGGTGGTGGAGAAGCTCGGGTTCCGCTCCGAGGGCGTTCGCCCGCGCTACCTGCATATCGACGGGGCCTGGCGGGACCACCTGATCTTCGCGCTCACGGCCGAGGAGGTCCCCGAGGGCATGCTCCGACGCTGGCGGCGGACGCGGCCGACGGCACCACGGGGTCCGAGCGCGCGTCCGAGCCCGGACGGGCCGACCGAATAAAATAATTGTTCGAATCCGATTGCCGGGTGACCGCAGTGGGTCGCCGTATCGACATCTGTTGATCCGATCAATCACAAAAAAAGTCCGTGATATCAGCCGGATCGTGCGACACACCGGGCCAATTGGCGGATGCCTCCGCGTAAACCCCTCTACGGTGTGAGCGTGAGCAGCAGCGGCCTCATCTACGCAGTCATCGTCGGGGCCTGGGCCGCCTACTTGGTGCCGATGTGGCTCCGCAGGCAGGACGAGCTGAACGAAGCCCGTCCGACGGAACGCTTCAGCACGGCCATCCGGCTGCTGTCCGGACGGGCGGCGATGGAGCGCCGGTACGCCAGGGAGCTGCGGGAGCGCACCGCCGAGGAGGCGGGGCCCGACGTCGACCCGGACGCCGAGACGGACCGTATGGATTCCGTGGACGTCCGGGCCTTTGCCGCGCCTCCGGCGCATACGGAAGCCAGGGTGCATGATCCGGTGCACGCTCCCGAGCGAGCCCCGGGTCCCCAGGCCCCCGACCGCCAGGTGCACGACCGGCGGACGCCCCATCAGCCCCCGGACCAGCGGCAGCCGTCGGACCGTCAGGCGCACGACCGCCGGTCCGGCGACCGCCCTGTGGCAGCCGACGGCCCCCCGGCCCGGCGTCGCCCGCGCACCGGAGCCGCCGACGCCGAGCGGGCCCGGCGAGCCCAGCGCTCCCAGGTCCTGGCGCGCCGCCGACGGACGACGATCGTCCTCTTCCTGGCCTTCACCCTCGGTGCGGTCGTGGCGGCGGTCGGCGGCCTCGGCTTCCTCTGGGCCCCGGCTGTCCCCGCCGTTCTGCTGAGCACGTACATCGTGCATCTGCGTGCCCAGGAGCGGCGCCGGTTCGCGTTCACCATGGACCGCCGCCGGGCCGAGGCCGCGGCACAGCGGCTGCGCGAGAACCGGCCCCGCGGGCACCAGAGCGCCGCTCCGGGCCCCGCGGTGCAGGACGACGACTCCGAAGCCCCTCACCCGGCGCCGGAACCCACCCCCACGGTCTCCCCCCAGGAGGCCGGCCGCCGCGCCCTCGTCGAGCAGACGGACCACGCGGAGTGGGTGGACCAGCAGCGCGACCGCGACCGGGGCCAAGGCGACAGCTGGGAGCCCGTCCCCGTACCCCTGCCCACCTATGTCACCGCCCCCGTCGCCCCCCGGGCCACCGGCGGCGTCGAGGTCGGCGACCCGGAGACCTGGAGCGCGGCCCGCTCCAGCACCGCCGAGCCCACCCGGACGGGCACCTCGCACCCCACGGTGGACCCGGCCCCGCGCCAGCGCACCAACCAGTCCCGCCGCAGCCGCGACCGGGGCCGGACCCCCCTCTTCGACCAGTACGACGACGAGGACCGGCCCCGTGCGGCCAACGAGTGAGGCCCCGGAACTCCGACACCGCTGACCAGCGGAGGAACGGATTTCCAAGCACCCGGGTGAGGGTGCTAGAGTTTCACTCGTTGCAAGGGCCTGTGGCGCAGTCTGGTAGCGCACCTCGTTCGCATCGAGGGGGTCTGGGGTTCAAATCCCCACAGGTCCACAACGCGACTGTTCTTGAGTCAGCTCAGGAACGGTGACGAGATCCCGTCCGATCGCAAGATCGGGCGGGATCTTCGTCGTTTCAGGGGTCGTTCGATGCCTGTTCGGGGTGGTGGATGGCGGCGTGAAGGGGTCCACGTCCAAGGGTTCGCCAGAGGCGCCAACCTCTACGAGCCGTCCCCTCCTCCCCGCTACGACAGGAGGGCACACCCCTTCTCATGATTCGCTGGCCGCTACACCGCCCCTTCCTGTCCGGCCTGGGGCCGGGCGATAGCGAACGTGGCGACCGAGGACCCACGATGCGGCCGTGCCTCACCAGTCGCTTGCGCGTACCACGGATCGTCTTTGCTGCGGCGGTCCCGGCCTTGCTCTCCGGCGGTCGTCCCAACGCCTCGATGATCTCCGTGACGTTCTTGGGGACGCTCACGATGGCCAGGAACTGCTCGATCGCCTTCATGACCTCCCCGGACTTCGCGGCCCGCCGCCCCTTCCTGACCGCCACCACCTCCGCCACCGGCGACGTGGAGCTGCAGTTCGCCAACCTCCACGGTGACGTGGCACTCACCCTCGATACCGCGACGACCACGCCGAAGGTCTTCACCTTCGACGAGTTCGGCCTCCCGGCCGAGGGTCAGGCCACTCAGCGCTACGGCTGGCTCGGCGCCAAGCAGCGCTCCTCCGAGGCTCTCGACGACGTCATCCTCATGGGAGCCCGCCTCTACGCCCCCGCGCTCGGCCGCTTCCTCCAGATCGACCCCGAGCCCGGAGGCAACTCCAACCCGTACGACTACTGCAGCGGCGACCCCGTCAACTGCACAGACCTCGACGGCCACTGGGGCTTCAGCTTCAAGAAGGTGTTCAAGAAGGTCGCCCGCGTCGCGGAAGTGGCCTCCTACATCCCGGGCCCCATCGGCAACATCGCCTCCGCCGTCGGGGCCATCTCCTACGCCGCCACCGGCAACTGGCGCAAGGCCGCGGAGATGAGCGTCGGCGTCGCCTTCGGCTCCGCCGGTCGCCTCGCCGTCAAGGGCTTCAAGGCAGCACGCACCCTGCGTAAGGCTAGCCGCGTCAATCGCACGGCCTCCCGGCCGCGGCGTGCGGCTCGGGCCACCGGATGCTCGACCAGGAAGCGGAATTCCTTCGCGCCGGACACTCTCGTTCTCATGGCCGACGGCGGGTATCTGCCGATCAGCGACATCGTGGTCGGCGACTATGTCGCCGCCACCGATCCTGAGACCGGTGAGACATACGCCGAACCAGTCCTGAATGTGATTGAGGGCTATGGCACCAAGCACATGGTCGAGACCGAAACCGATCTCGACCCGGTCACCCCACCGCTGCAAGCCACGGCGGACCACCCTCTGTGGGTCGTGGGGAAGGATTGGACAAAGGCTGTTGATGTCCGGCCCGGCGACGTGATCGTTTCCTCGTCGGGGGACGAGGTGGCGGTTACGCAGACCAGGAACCTGGGCGAGCTCGAGGATCGTCTTGTCTTCAACCTGAATGTGGGTAACGTTCACACCTTCACCGTTCTTTCTGGTGACGACGAAGTTGTTTCCCATAATGACGGAGTGGCGTGCCCGCACAAGCGGGCGCCGCACACAAAATTTACGCGGAGCGGAAAGGCCAAGGTCTGGGCGGCAAATCTGGTCCGATACTTCGGCAAGAATCGATGCGAGTCGTGCAAGAAGCCCGTTGTGCGCCCCAAGAAGTCAAAGCGTGGCGTGACTCCACCGAGGAATGAAGGCCAAGTGGATCATGTTTACCCCAAGTCCAAGGACGGGGTGGGCTGTCATTGCAACGGTCAACTTCTGTGCCGTGTCTGTAACAGACTGAAGAGTAATCACTAGTATCTTCAGCGTGCTAACCTGGGTGCCTCCGGCCGGAGGCACCCAGGTTAGCTTCTGCGCTTATCGAACAGGGAAGGTCAAGCGTCGTGAAGCGATTCGAAGCGGCCGATGTGCCGGGGCATGCGGAGTGCGCACCCTTCTTCAGTCCAGAACCGGATGATGTCGTGTACGTCTCTAGGAGAGTCATGAAGGGGGAGCCGGTCGCCAGCGTCTGCCTGGACGAGGATGGCGATTGGCAATTTTTCGCCCTTAGTGACAGAAATCGGGCAAGCCAGGGAAGGCCGAAGATCTCTCACTTTAGCCACCTGTTGGCCGGGGATGCGTCACTTGCGGATATGCCGATGATTCCGATGAATCATTGGGCCATGCGTGACGGAGTCGGGCAGGCATGGGAAGTGCTTGCCGGCTGACCCCAGCTTTTCATGATGGGCCGCCGGGCAATCCGACGGCCCGTTTTATCTTACTCTGCAGGTTACGTCGAAGGCTGCGTTGAGATCCCGAGGGACGGCGCTTTCGAGGGCAGCTCAATGGATTTCATGGAAGAAATCAGCGAACGACTCTGAAGCTTCTATAGATCGTCAAGCCGTAGAGCTCGTAACACGATCATGTACGGGTCTTCTTGAGGTGTCTCCAGCAGATGAGGCCGCAGGCGAGGGAGACGATGGCGTCGTGGAGTTCGGTTCGTCGTTCCCAGCGGACGGCGAGGCGTTTGAACTGGTGGAGCAGGGCGAAGGTCTGCTCGACGACGTAGCGGAGCTTGCCCAGGCCCTCGATTGGGAACTGGACCGGGACCTCTTCCGGGACCACTGGCGAGACTTCGTCACCGAGGACGGCGGGCTGTGCGAGGTGGCCGACTCCAAGGGACGGGTGCGTGCCTGGCTGGAGCGGGACACGGACTTCTCGGCGGAGACGTCGCGGCAGGACATGCTGCTCGTCTGGTCCGCCGGGTAGCCGACAGGCCCGACGAGCCACCCGTCTTGGAGGAACAGGCGTGAAGATCGCCCGACGGCGCGAGGGACGGTCCGAAATGTTCGTGACCGACGAATCGTGGGATCCCGCGTACTCCGAGCGGTTCGAGGACGGTACGTGCGACGGGCTGGTCATCGGAGCCCCCACACGCCGCGGATCCGGATCCGTCGTCGACCTCGCCTTCCTGCCCGACGTCCCCGGACTGCGCAGTCTCCGCGTCCTGAGCGGTGTCCCCGACCTCTCCCCCGTGACGCGGTGCGCCGGACTCGTACGGCTGCGTCTGCCCGAGTCCACCACCCAGGAGTTGGACCTGTCCGGCCTCCCGGAACTCCGGGAGTTGGAGGCCCCGTGGCCGGTCGTGGCCCGGTCCCTTTCCGCGCTGACCTCCCTCGACGACCTCGTGCTGCCGGCGTGGAAGGGCGCGTCCCTTTCCGCTCTCGGGCCCAAACCCGCCCTTCGGAAACTCCGGCTCGAAACGGGCCGGAACCACGTCACGGACATGGAAGGCGCCGCGCTTTTCCCGGCCCTCGGCGAACTCCGTCTCTATGACGGCCGACTCGCCCATGCCGAGCTGTTGGCAGGGGCCGCGGCTCTGGAGGACGTGTCCCTGCTTTCCGCGAAGACCGACGCGATCGCCTTCGTCACGGGCCTCCCCCGCCTGCGACGCCTCGAGTTGGAGAACAGCGGCGACATCGCCTCGCTCGCTCCTGTCACGGATCATCCGGCGCTCTGTGAGGTGACCCTCTCCGGTTCGACGCGGGTGGTCGACGGAGACCTCTCGCCCCTGCTCGACAACCCCCGGCTGACCTTCGTCGCGGTCGAGCGCGGCCATGCCCACTACAGCCACGCACCGCGTGAGGTCCGCAAGGGCTGACCAGGTGCCGCCTCAGGGGAGGCCACTGTGGTGAGGTTCGCGGACTTGTACGAGAAGAACAAGAAGCGAGTCAGGGGCATGGATACACCCACAGAAGTCGGCTGCCGTATCGAGCTGCGGGGCGGGAGACTCGGAAAAGCCTCCGAGAAGCTGCCGGAAGTGAGCGCCGAGCGCTCCCGGACAGGCAGCGTTCGAATCGTGCCTGCGTATCGGGGGCGAGGCCGTAGCGCTCCTTTCCGGCTTTCGCGAAGGCAGGCATCGTGCGGAAAACCGGCGAGGTCGTGGCCCAGCACGGTCCGCTGCCACTTCGCCAGGAGGGCGAAGGCCAGCGGCCTGCCTTGCTCCGCGTCGGCGAAGGCCAAGTCGAGGGCGGTCAGTACGCGCGCGGTCCCCTCGCTGTCACGTCCGCCTCGCGTTGCCATGAAGAAATTCCGGAAGCCGTCGCGGGTCGGTGCTCCACGGGCGGGGCATGCGTCGCGCCCGGACGGCCAGGAGATCTCTGTCCGGGTGGGCATCCAGTCGGCAAGGCTGTCCTTCGGTGGGACGGGCCCGGAAGTCATCTGATTCCGCCCACGCCTCTGGCGAACCGCGAGCTCACCGTGTCGATCCCCGGGACGTCAGGTGCGGTCCAACTGCGAATCGGCCGCCGACCGCGTTCTCGACGATGCCCTGGGCCTGGCCCTCGTCGATGCCGCTGTAGGCGAGGAACCATCGGAGGACTTGCATGCAGTGCCCGTACCAGCCGCTCTCGGCCTGGGTGCGGTCGGCCACCACGGTGACCAGGCGGGTGCACGCTCGCTCCCCGTACCAGCGGTCCGTCGAAGTCACCGGGCCGTGCCCCGGCGGAGCCAGGTCCGCGAACCGTTCCGCCAGGTCCTCCGGCCAGCCACGCCACTCCCGAAGGGCCTCGACAACCAGCGGGGCAGTCGCATCCGGGGTCGTCACGGAATGTCCGTCCATCCGGCGGAAACCGGGGCCGGGGGCAGGGGCGCTGCCGGCAGCAGCGGTACGGGCCGTACTCCGGGGAGCCACGGAGCGGACGTCACCAAGCCCGAGCGCGAGCGCCACGGCGCACTCACCGCACTGCCCAGCCCGGCGGTCCGCTCCACCGCCGTAGGGCTGGGCGATGGGCCGACGGGACGATCGGCGGGTGTTCGATGCGTGCCGGGCGGGATCGCGGGCACTCCATGGTGACGTCCCCTATCAAGGAGAGCATCGTGTCGCAGGTTGAAGAGTCCATCGAGGTCAGCGTCCCCGTCAGTGCCGCGTACAACCAGTGGACGCAGTTCGAGAGCTTCCCCCAGTTCATGGAGGGCGTCGAGCGGATCGAGCAGCGTACACAGACCCTGACGCACTGGAGGACGAAGATCGCCGGTGTCGAGCGGGAGTTCGACGCGGAGATCACCGAGCAGATCCCCGACGAGCGGGTCGCCTGGACCAGCGTCGGCGGCGAGGCCAGGCAGGCCGGTGTCGTGACCTTCCACTACATCGACGACCACACCACCAAGATCATGCTGCAGATCGACTACGACCCCGAGGGCCTGGCCGAGACGGTGGGCGACAAGCTCGGCTTCGTCAAGCGTCAGACCACCGGCGACCTGAAGCGCTTCAAGCAGTTCATCGAGTCCCGCGGTGCCGAGACAGGCGGCTGGCGCGGCACCGTCTGACCCTGCTCCCTGTCGGCCGCGGGCCGCGCGGCCGTATCGCAGAGGGGCGATGCGGGCCGCGCGGTGCCCGGTGGGCGCGACGGTTGGGCAGCCGGCCGCCGAGCCGCCGAGGAGGATGAGGCGGGCGGCGCGGTGGCGCTGTCCGGCGTACGGCTCCATGAGCGGCAGCATCTCCTCAGCGGTCCAGGGCCGATGCTGGGGAGGAGCTGGAGCCGGGCCATCGCCTCCGGCGGTTCCAGGGAGGCGGCTTCTCCAAGGAGCGGGCGTAGGAACAGGCGCGTAGGGTCTCACCGCTCGTGGCACGCCCAGGCGTGTGACAAGGCGATGAGGCGCCTCACGGTATCGACCTCAGTGATCTTCACGGTGAGGGCGTCACCGACCTCGATATCCTTTTCGGGCGTTTCATCCAGCTCGCTGGTGTGCACCAACCCCTGCAGGCCGTCCTCCCGGTCTTCGATGCGGACGAACACGCCGAAAGGGACGATCTTGGTGACCGGTCCGGTGACCACCTGCCCGATGCGCTGGGCGACCTGTGGCCACGGGTCCTCCTGCGTCGCTCGGAGCGACAGCGACACTTGTTCCCGGGCCATGTCGATGTCGAGAACCTCGGCCGTGACCTCCTGGCCGACGGCGATGACGTCGGACGGGTGGTCGATCGGACGCCAGGACAGTTCCGGAATATTGATCATCGCGGTGAAGCCGCCGATGTCCACGAAGGTGACGCCGAAGCCGGCGATGGTCGTGACCGTTCCGGTGACGACCTGGCCGCGCCGCAGGGTCTTCAGGAAGGCCCAGCCCCGGTCGCTGGGCGTTGGTTCGGTCTGCCAGCGCGCGCGGAGAACGTCGTCGCTGTCGGCCAGTACAGCGGTGAACAGCGGTTGCCGCTCGTCGGCGGCCAGGGAGACGACGCCGACAGCACGGGCGCTGGTGATCTGGCGGGTCGCCGCCTCGAATTGAGTCTCGTCCACGACCATGCTGGCGATCCGCCCGTCCTCGTCCTCCCAGACGATTTCCACCAGACCCTCCTCGGGCAGCGAGCCCATGGCCGCGTCTACGTCGATGAGCAGGTCCGGCCAGACGGCCAGTTGGGCGCGAGGGACCAGCCGGGAGCGCACCGCCTCGATGCTGTCGCGGGTGAGGCGGTGCCAGCGGGAGGCGTTCGCAGCGTAGGTCTCTTCCAGATACGTGGCGCGGTGGGCGCTCACCGTCCAGCGCAGACGGGCCCAGAAGTCGGCGTCTGCCGGGCGCTGTACGTGCTGGGGGTCATCGGGGGCGAAGTCGTACGGCGACGCGTGCACGCGTTCCGGGAAGAGTCCGAGCGCGCGGGTGCGGACGAGCGCCGCTTCGCAAGGGCGGCTGCTGCCGATGTAGAGGTACTGGTCCCAGCCGACGTGTACGGCGAATGCTCCCTCCGCCTCCAGACGGCACCAGGCGCCGTTGTCGCGGAGCATGGCGCGGACGAGTTCCAGGCCGACTGCCATCGGTACCAGGGCACCGTCGTGGAAGCCGGTGAGGCCGGCTGGGAAGAGGTCGGCCAGGCCGTAGTCGTCGACCGGTGGCTCCAGGCCGAAGTGGGCGAAACCGCCGATCTGCGGCTCGCGGATGGCCAGCTGGGCGACACCGGCTTCTTCGGCGAAGGCGGCGACGGCCTGAAGGTATGCGGTTTCGACCGGCCCGTGGTCACTGGTCGCGGGCTCGACGCCGACGTAGTGGCCGTGCTGATCGCGGGCGGCGGGGTCGTACTTGGTGACCTGGTAGACGTAGGGCAGCACGTCACTGCCCCGCCGGAGGTCGAAGGCGCTGCGGCCGGAGCCCGTCCCAGCGGCCCGGCTGTGTGCTGTGGCTCATCGGGCGAGTGTGCCGGGCTGAACGGTGCGGCTCAACCGGGTTCTCCCGGCATGTGACGATCCGGGCTTCGGGCGGCGGGCCGCGACCGGACCCCCGTTCCGGTCGCGGCCGCTGCGGCCTGGTCCGGTCGCGGTGGTCAGCAGCCGCCGGAGGAGGCGGGGGCGCCGACGGCGATGGTCGGGGTGGTGGGGGTGGCGCAGCAGCCGCCGCTGTCGGTCTGGTTCGCCTCGGGCTCGTCGAAGAGGCCGGCCCCGCCGCAGACGCCCGTCTCGGGGAGGGTGAGTTCGACGCGCTCGGCGGCTTCCTGGTCGCCGGCGAGGGCGGCGGCGATGGAGCGGACCTGCTCGTAGCCGGTCATGGCGAGGAAGGTGGGTGCCCGGCCGTAGGACTTCATGCCGACGAGGTAGACGCCCTTCTCGGGGTGGGAGAGCTCCTTGACCCCGTGCGGGTAGACGGTTCCGCAGGAGTGCTGGTTGGGGTCGATGAGCGGGGCGAGGCCCAGGGGGGCCTGGAGCCGCTCGTCGAGGCCGAGGCGGAGTTCGGAGACGAAGGACAGGTCCGGGCGCAGTCCGGTGAGGACGATGACCTCGTCCACCGGGTCGAGGCGTCGGCCGTCCTCGGCGACCAGGACGACCTGGTCGCCCGCCCTCTCGATCGCCCCCGTACGGAAGCCGGTGACCGCGTCGGCGTGGCCCTCGTCGACGGCGGCCTTCGCGGCGAGGCCGAGGGCGCCGCGCGCGGGCAGCTGGTCGGCGGTTCCGCCGCCGAAGGTCGAGCCGGAGATGCCGCGCCGCAGGACCCACGTGGCGTGCGTGTCGGTGCCGTCCTTCGACCTCGCGAGGTCGGCCAGGGTGGCGAGCGCCGTGAAGGCGGAGGCGCCGGAGCCGATGACGGCCGTGCGCCTGCCCGCGTAACGGGCCCGTACGGAGGGGTCCTTGAGGTCGGGCACGCGGTAGGAGATCCGGTCGGCCGCCGCACGCTCGCCCGGGGCCGGCAGGCCGTCCCCACCGGCGGGGCCGGGGGTGGCCCAGGTGCCGGAAGCGTCGATCACCGAGCGGGCGAGGATCTTGTCCTCGCGGCCGTCGGCGTAGGCGACGTGGACGGAGAAGGGCTGGGTCTCGCGGTCGGCGTCGACGACCCGGTCACGGCCGGCGCGGGAGACTCCCGTGACCCGGGCGCCGAGGCGCACCCGGTCGCCGAGGGCGTCGGCGAGCGGCTGAAGGTACCCTTCCGCCCAGTCGCCGCCGGTCGGGTAGGTCCCGGGTGCGGGCTTGGTCCAACCGGTGGGGGCGAGCAGCTTCTCCGCGACCGGGTCGGTGAGCTCGCCCCAGGTGGAGAAGAGCCGTACGTGCGACCACGCGCGCACCGCCGCACCCGCACGGGAGCCCGCTTCCAGGACCAGCGGCTGAAGGCCCCGGTCGAGGAGATGGGCGGCTGCGGCCAGGCCCACGGGGCCGGCTCCGATGACCACGACCGGCAGCTGCTCGGTGGCGGTGGCGGTGGCGTTCATGACGATTCCCCTTGTGTTTCGACGTCTGTCGATCTCTTGGGTCCCCAGCATGCCACCTGTATTGATGAATATCAACATAGACATACGTCGAATTCAGGGGTGGCCGTGGAGAGCTGCGATGCGGCGGCCACCGCTGTTGCGGCCGGGTCGCCGGGCCTGGGTGCGTGGTTCGACGTATGTCAACATAGACATATGTCGAATGCGAAGACGCTGCCCCTGCTGGCCGCCGTCGAGCCCTGCTGCCCGCCGCTGGACGAGCGTCCGCTGACGGCGCAGGAGGCCGAGCGGACCGCGAAGATGTTCAAGGCGCTCGGTGACCCGGTCCGGCTGCGGCTCTTCTCCGCCGTCGCCTCGCACGAGGGCGGAGAGGCATGCGTCTGCGACATCTCCGATGTCGGCGTCTCGCAGCCCACGGTCTCCCACCACCTCAAGAAGCTCAAGGAGGCCGGGTTGCTCTCCTCCGAGCGGCGCGGCACCTGGGTCTACTACCGCGTCGAACCGGCCGTCCTCGCGGCCATGGGGCAGCTGCTCACCAAGGCCTCCGGCGCATAGGCGTCTCCGTCCTCGTCCGCGTGCTCGGCGTGCTCGGCGCCGAGTCGGACGCGGTGGCGGTGGACGTCGTCGTCGCGCTCGGCTCGGGCGATGTCCGACCCGTACGGCCGGGGCGTCGCTGCCCGGCGGGGTGCCGGACCTGAGGGGCTCGGAGAATCGGGAGCGCGTGCCGTAGGGGGCGCTCTGGAGGCGCGTGCTGACGTGCTCCGAGGGCTCGCCGACGGGCTCGCCGCGCGAGGTGAGCCCCGGGGCGGACGGCGGACAGGGGGTCCGGCCCGACGCGTCTTTGGCGCGTGTCGGGGCGGCCGACGCCTCTGCGGCGGTGCCCCGTCAGGGGCGGGATCGTCGGCCGGACCTCGCGGCTGCCCCTTTCCCGGCCGTCCGGGTGCGCCTGGGCGGTCTTGGTGTGGGGGCCCTTCTCGGGCGGGTGGTTCCTACGGCCGGGATGCCGTGGCCTGTGTCGTCGCCCTCGGCGGAGAGGGGCGCGAAGTGTTTCCGCCGGGTTTCACTACAGTTCTCGGCCAGTTCTGTAGAAAAGAGCCCCATCTCCGGTCCTTGTCGCGGCAGTTCCGTTTACGCGAGAGTTCGGGGCGCGGCGACAGGAACATGTCATCGCCGCCGGGCAGTGTCCATGGAACACACCGCGCATCCCCAAGCGCGGTGTGGCCACCCCCCCCATTGTCTGGACACTCCGCCCGTGTAGCGGAAGGAATCGCGTGAAGCACGGAAAGAAGAAGAACGCGCGCAGATACATCGTGGCGGCCTCGATCGGCGCCCTCCTGTCGGCCGGAGTCGCCACAGGGGCATACGCCGGTACGGAGGAATCCGCGCCGCCGCGGTACCAGCCGGAGATGGTCCGGGCTCTCGCCACCACCCTGGGCGTGAGTGAGCAGGCGGCCGTCGAGCGGCTGGACAAGGAGGCCCGGCAGCAGGACCGGTTCGCGAAGCTGCGGGCCGAGAAGGTCTCCACCCTCGGGGCCTTCTTCGCCCAGGACGGGACGCTCGTCGTCAACGCCGCCGACGCCGGGGCCGCGAAGGAGGTCAGGGCGGCGGGGCTCGCAGCACGGGTCCCCGAGCGCGGCGAGAGCGAACTGGACCGGATCAAGGCCCAGCTCGACGCCAAGGCCCTCAAGAGCGCCCCGGCCGGGGTCTCGGCCTGGTCCGTGGACCTCGCCTCCGACACGGTGACCGTCGAGGTCAACGGGGCGTCCGACGCCGCCACCCGTGACTTCCTCGAGGCCGCGAAGAGCAACGGCGACGCGGTACGGGTCGTCCAGGGCCAGGAGAAGCTGGAGACGCAGGCCGTCGTGCCGCCGGGCAGCCGCATGACGTTCAACGGCTACCTCTGCTCCGTCGGTTACGGCGCGAAGGACCGCAACGGCAGGCAGGTGCTCGTGACCGCCGGGCACTGCATCGAGGACCTGCCCGCCCTGGCGTACAACGGCACCCGGTTCGCCAAGGGCACCCACACCCGGTTCGCGCTCGGCACCCGCAGCGTGGACATGGGTATCGCCACCGTGGACGCCGGCCACTCCATCGGCCTGGACATCACCACGTACGGCAAGGCGGGCACCGTCGCCGTCCGGGGCAGCCAGCGGGCCCCGCAGGGCTCGGCGCTCTGCAAGTCCGGCCAGACCACCGGCTGGACCTGCGGCAAGGTCGGCTCGTACAACGTCAGCGTCACCTACACCGACGAGAACGGCGGGCCCGACACCGTGGTGACCGGCCTCGCCAGCTCGTCCGTCTGCACCCAGGGCGGCGACAGCGGCGGCGCGTACGTCTCCGGCAACCAGGCCCAGGGGATGACCTCCGGCGGGCCGGTCGGCCAGCGGTGCAACGGCCAGGTGAACTCGCCCGGTTCGTCGTACTTCCAGCCCCTCGACGACGCCCTCAGGTACTACGGGCTGACGCTCAACACCAAGTAGCCCCGACCGGGTGAAGGTGCCGCATACGCGGGAGACCGTCCACTGACCCTGGGCGGTCTCCCGTCTCCATCGTCTCCGAAGTCCGTCGTCAGTCATTCCGCCGTGTCGAAATCCCAGGCCACTCCGTGCACTCCGGGTTTGCAGCGGGAGACCAGCACATGGGTGCTGTGGGAATCGTTCATCGGAATGCGTCGCTGCCCGCGGGGCGGGGAGCCCACCTGGTCCCGGAAGTACCGCCGGCAGCCCGAGGGGAGCGCGTCCGGATGGAAGAAGACCTGCTGAAGGTATTCGTGCAGATTCGCCCGCGACCACCGTTCGTAGTGCGTGGCCGGATCCCGGGACGGGCTCACGTCGACCGCGTAACTCACCACCGTCGTCTCCAGTTTGGCGAGTTCCCGGCCGAAGTGGATTTCCAGCACCAGCGACTTCAGCCCCTTGAGGTACGTGGCCTCGCCCAGGCGCCCGCTGGTGACCCGTATGTCGAGCGGTTCCGCCTGCTCGTCGTCGAAGCTGAGGACGAACAGCGCCCGGTCGGCCCCGGCGCGGCTGGCCCGCAGCACGTTGGTCGTGCTGAGGTTGCTGAGTGTGCCGTGCTCGCCCAGCGTCACCACGTCATGGACCAGCAGCGAGCCGGACTCCTGGTTGAAGTGGCGGAACCGCTCCCCGAGCGCCTTCTCCACCACCGAGTCCTTGCCCAGCACCTGGAGGGCCGCGCTCTCTCCCCGGGCCGGGGCGACCCGGCCGCGCGGACGGCGCGGGCCGAGCAGCGAGCGCAGGGCTCCGCCCGGCAGCTCCAGGATCTCCTCCAGCACCTCCACCGCCCGCAGCGACCGGGCCCGCTCCGGCTGGCTCCGACCGCGCTGCCAACTGCTCAACGTGGCCTGGCTGACCCCGATCCCGCGCGCCCGCAGCCGTTCGCTGACCCGCTCCAGGGAGAGGCCGCGCCGACCCAGCGCCTCCCGCAGCGCGGCCGGGAAGGCGTCGGGGGCCGCGGCGGGGGCGTCGAGCGCGGAGGGCTCGCCGCCACGTGTCCCGTCACCGACTGCCCCGGACCCCTCCGTAGCCCCCGCCTTCGGCGCCGTACGCAGATGACCGGCGCTCGTGGTTCCTCCCCGCCCCGTGGCGCTCGGGGCGCCCTCGGCGTCCGGCGGCCCGACACCGGCTTCCATTCGGCTCGACATGTCCCTCCCGCATCCCCGTACTCACCCGGTACACCCGATCCTCCGGGCACTCCCGCCGCGGGGTGCCCCTCAGGCCCCCGCATACTGGTTGACCACCGGAGAGGGTCCGGATAACAAATCCCCCAGGAGTGACCTGCCCCACACCCCCGGGAGGTGCTGCCCTCCGCCCTCCGCACGGCCCGAGGAAGTGAGCACGTGGTGAACAGCGTGGACGACGTGGACGTCACCGCCCTGGTCGTCGCGGCCAGGGGCGGGGACCAGGGAGCGGGAGAGCGGCTCGCCGCCCTCTACCTGCCGCTGGTCTACAACGTCGTGGGCCGGGCCCTCAACGGCCATCCGGACGTGGACGACGTGGTGCAGGAGACCATGCTCCGGGCGCTGTCCGGGCTCTCCTCGCTGCGCGACCCCACCCGGTTCCGCTCCTGGCTGGTGGCCATCGCCATGAACCAGGTCCGCACCCGCTGGGCCGTCCTCGGCCACCGGCCCGCCGCGCTGGAGGAGACCGACGAGCCCGCCGACCCGGCCGCCGACTTCGTCGACCTGACGATCCTGCGCCTGGAGCTTTCCGGGCAGCGGCGCGAGACCGCCGAGGCGACCCGCTGGCTCGACGAGGCGGAGCGCGACGTGCTCTCGCTCTGGTGGCTGGAAACCACCGGTGAACTGACCCGGGCCGAGCTGGCGGACGCCCTCGGGCTCTCGCCGCAGCACGCCGCCGTACGCGTCCAGCGGGTCAAGAACCAGCTCGACGTCGGGCGCGCGGTCGTCCGGGCGCTGGCCGCCGAGCCCCGCTGCCCCTTCCTGGCCGACCTGGTGGCCGACTGGGACGGGGTGCCCACGCCGCTGTGGCGCAAGCGCACAGCCCGGCACATACGGGGCTGCGCCTCCTGCTCGGCCGGCAGCTCGGGGCTCGTGCCGCCGGAAGGGCTGCTCTCCGGGCTGGCTCTGGTGGTGCCGCTGTACGAGGGCGGCCAGCACGCCGCCGCTGTCGCCCCGGCCGTCGCCCCGGCCGCGTTCTCCGCGGGGAAGGCGGCGGGGCTCGCCGCCGCGGCGGTCGCCGTGACCTCCATCGCCGTACTCCTGTGGCCCTCCGCACCCGCCCCGCCCGCCCCCCGCGCCGAAGGCGGTACGACGCAGCTCCCCGCGCCCGCACCGGCCACCGCCGCGGCCACCCCGTCCGCCTCACCGACACCCGCCCCCACGCCGTCGCCCACGCCGAGCACCGCCGCCCCGAGCGCCCCGCCGTCCACCGCGGCTCCGTCCGACTCCCCGAGCCCGGCACCGCGGGCGCAGCCCCGACCGCAGACGCGCCTGGTCGCGGAGGTCAACACCCTGCGCGCCCACAACGACTGCCCGCGGCTGACCACCGACCCCCGGCTCACCGAGGTGGCCCAGCACCACTCCGAGGACATGGCGAAACACGCCTATTTCGGCCACACCGACTCCAGGGGCCGGGGGACGGGCGACCGGGTGACCGGCTCCGGCTACCTCTGGTCCGCCGTGGGCGAGACCATCGCCACCGGGAACGCCGACCCGGCCGCCGTCGTCGAGGAGTGGCGCCGCGGTTCCGGGCGGGGCGACGACATCCTCAACTGCGACTTCACGCACGTCGGCGTGGGGATCGCGGACTCGCCGCGCGGGCCCTACTGGACCCAGGTGCTGGCCAGGCCGCGCCAGTGAGCTACGGCTGCCGGAGCGGCTTGGTCATGCAGATGCTGCTGTCGTACGTCCGGTAGTGGCCGAACTTCACCTCGCAGACCGTGTAGCCGCACGAGGTGTACAGCGCGACCGCCTCGGGCTGCTGGTCACCCGTCTCCAGCACCATCCGGACGCGGCCCGCCGCGCGGGCGTCCTCCTCCAGGGCGGCGAGCATCCGGCGGGCCAGACCCCGGCCACGGCCCTCGGGGACCACGAACATCCGCTTGATCTCGGCGTCGCCGTCCTCGTACCCCTCCGGGTTGCGGTCCTGCGTCCGCCAGCCGCCGGTCGCCACCGGGCGCTCCTGCTCGTCGTAGGCGAGCAGATACAGCCCGTGCGGCGGGTCGAACATGGCCGGGTCGAGCGGTGTGACATCCCCCTCGTCGCCGTAGCGCTCGGCATATTCGAGCTGGACCTGGTCGTTGAGCTTGACGGCGTCGGGGTGGTCGAAGCGGCGCGGGCGGATGTTCATGCTGAGTATCGTATATCTATGAGTTCGGGTGAGGTAGGTACTGTTTTCCGATGCTGACTGTTACATCTGTGAATGTTAATGGCCTCCGCGCCGCCGCGAAGAAGGGCTTCGTGGAATGGCTGGCGGACACCGACGCCGATGTGGTCTGCCTCCAGGAGGTCCGTGCCGAGCCCGGCCAGCTGCCCGCCGAGGTCCGTGACCCCGAGGGCTGGCACACCGTCCACGCCCCCGCCGCGGCCAAGGGGCGCGCCGGGGTCTCCCTCTACTCCCGCCAGGCGCCGGAGCGCACCCAGATCGGCTTCGGCGGGTTCGGGGTGCCGGGGGCCGAGGAGTTCGACGCGAGTGGCCGGTACGCCGAGATCGACCTCCCCGGCGTGACCGTGGCGAGCCTGTACCTGCCCTCCGGCGAGGTCGGCACCGAGCGGCAGGACGAGAAGGAGCGCTTCATGGCGGCCTTCCTGCCCTACCTCCAGGGGCTGAGGGAGCGGGCGGCGGCGGGCGGGCGCGAGGTCGTGGTCTGCGGTGACTGGAACATCGCCCACCAGGAGGCCGACCTGAAGAACTGGAAGGCCAACCAGAAGAGTTCGGGCTTCCTGCCCGAGGAGCGGGCCTGGCTGACCCGGGTGTTCGACGAGGCCGCGTACGTCGACGTCGTACGGCGGCTGCACCCGGATGTGGCGGGGCCGTACAGCTGGTGGTCCTACCGGGGGCGCGCCTTCGACAACGACGCCGGGTGGCGGATCGACTACCAGGTCGCGACGCCGGGGCTGGCCGCGCGGGCGGTCAAGGCGTGGGTGGAGCGGGCCGCCACGCACGGCGAGCGGTGGAGCGACCACGCGCCGGTGACGGTGGTCTACGAGCGGTAGTCCGGGTCAGCCGGTTTTCGGGGGCTGGGTGCCGTCCTCGCGGCGCAGCCTCCGGTCCAGGGCCATGGACAGCTCCGCGTCCACCACCGCGCGGGCCAGTGGCCGCAGCTGGGCCGGTTCGGTCTCCGCTGTGTGGGCATGCAGTACGCGTACGAAGATCTCGGCGAGTGCGTCCGCGTGCTCGCGGACGCGTCGGCCCGAGGAGAGCACCGTGGCGAGCGGTACCCCTTCCCGTACGAGCTGCGCCGACACCTCCAGGAGGCGTCGGCTGATGTGGACGATCTCGTCGCCGTCGGTGGCGAGATAGCCCAGGTCCAGCGCGGTGGCCAGGTTCTCCGGCGTGACCTCGCCCTCGAAGTAGTCCGCGAGCTGCTCCGGGGTGAGCCGGACCGGGGTCTCCTCGGTCGGCTCCCCGAGCCCCAGCACCTCGGCCACGTCGCGCCCGCTCTCGAAGGTGGCGGCCAGGTCCGCGATGCCGTTGAGGGTGTGGCCGCGCTCCAGCAGTGCCGCGATGGTCCGCAGCCGGGCCAGGTGGTGGTCGTCGTACCAGGCGATCCTGCCTTCGCGGCGGGGCGGTGGGATCAGGCCGCGCTCCCGGTAGAAGCGCAGGGTCCGCACGGTGATGCCCGCCTCCTTGGCCAGCTCCTCCATGCGGTATTCGCGGTGCTCGCGTCCGTCAGCCACAGGGGCACCCTATGTTGTACCGCCAGTAACTTTCCTCGGTCCGCCCCCTACCCATCAGTACGACCCTGCTCTACCCTCCGAACCATGCCAGTGATTGCTGGCACAGTCGCGTGACGTACCGCGGGAGGCGGCAGCATGGCCCAGCAGGAGCACGTACGTGTGGCGGTGATCGGTACCGGATTCGGGGGCCTGGGGGCCGCCGTCCGGCTGCGCCGCGAAGGCATCACCGATTTCGTCGTCCTGGAGCGGGCCGACTCCGTGGGCGGCACCTGGCGCGACAACAGCTACCCCGGCTGCGCCTGCGACGTGCCGTCCCACCTCTACTCCTTCTCCTTCGCCCCCAACCCCGACTGGCCCCGCACCTTCTCCGGCCAGGAGCACATCCGGGCCTACCTGGAGCGGGTCGCGGACACCTTCGGGCTCCGCCCGCACATCCGGCTGAACCACGAGGTCAAGCTGATGAGCTGGGACAGGGAGAACCTGTACTGGGTGATCGAGTGCGCAGGCGGCACCACGCTGCGCGCGGACGTCGTCGTCTCCGCCACCGGGCCGCTCTCGGACCCCAAGACACCCGACATACCCGGGCTCGACTCCTTCCCCGGCAAGGTCTTCCACTCCGCGCGCTGGGACCACGACTACGACCTGACGGGCAAGCGGGTCGCGATGGTCGGAACCGGCGCCTCCGCCATCCAGATCGTCCCGGCGATCCAGCCGAGGACCGCGAAGCTCACGCTCTTCCAGCGCACGCCTCCCTGGGTCATGCCGCGCGTGGACCGCACCATCAGCAAGGCCGAGCGCGCGCTCCACCGGGCGGTACCCGCGACCGGCACCGCCCGCCGCGGACTGCTCTGGGGCATAAGGGAGTTGCAGGTGAGCGCCTTCACCAAGCACCCCGACCAGCTGGGCCTGGTGGAGAAGCTGGCCAAGGCCAACATGGCGCGGGCCATCAAGGACCCCGCGCTGCGGGCCAAGCTGACCCCGGACTACCGCATCGGCTGCAAGCGCATCCTGCTCTCCAGCACCTACTACCCGGCCCTCGCCCAGCCCAATGTGGACGTGGTCGCCTCCGGGCTCAGCGAGATACGCGGCTCGACCGTCGTCGCCGCCGACGGCAGCGAGGCCGAGGTCGACGCGATCATCTTCGGCACCGGCTTCCATGTGACGGACATGCCGATCGCGGAACGGGTCGTCGGCGAGGAGGGGATCACCCTCGCGGAGACCTGGAAGGACGGGATGAACTCGCTGCGCGGCGCGACCGCCGCCGGGTTCCCCAACTGGATGACGATCATCGGCCCCAACACGGGCCTCGGGAACTCCTCGATGATCCTCATGATCGAGTCCCAGCTGAACTACATGGCCGACTATCTGCGCCAGTTGAACGTGCTGGGCGGCCGGGCCGCCCTCGGCGCCCGCTCCGCCGCCGTCACCGCGTGGAACGACAAGGTCCAGGAGCGGATGAAGCGCACGGTGTGGAACACCGGCGGCTGCACCAGCTGGTACCTGGACGCGGAGGGCCGCAACACCACGGTCTGGCCGGGCACGACGGGCGAGTTCCGGCGCCAGACGCGGACGGTGGACCTCGCGGAGTACGACGTCATCCGGGCGGCGGGGGCCGGGAAGCCGGGTGCGGGGCGGCTCGGCGGGAGCGGGCTCGTGCCGGAGCAGCCGGGGCGGGGCGCGCGCGAGACGGTCGCCGCCGGGGACGCGGTGACCGAGGAGGCCGCGCGATGAGCGGCCTCGCGCACCGTGTCACGGCCGGGGAGGCCGGGACGGGGCGCCCCTCGTACCGTGCGTCCGGGGCGGGCGGCACAGTCGTCGAGGAGGCCGCCCGATGAGCCGACCCCTGCACCGCGACGGCCACCGCGACGGTGTCCCGCCCGTCCCGGCGGACGAACGCTTCGTCACGTCGGCCGACGGCTCCCGCGTCCACGTCGAGCTGTACGGCCCCGAGGGCGCCCCCGCGGTGGTCCTCGCCCACGGCTGGACCTGCAGCACCCGCTTCTGGGCCGCGCAGATCAGGGACCTCGCCGCCGACCACCGCGTCATCGCCTACGACCAGCGCGGTCACGGCCTCACCCCCGAACCAGGCCCCGGTGGCTACAGCGTCGACGCCCTCGCCGACGACCTGGAGGCCGTGCTCGCCGCCACCCTCGCCCGTGGGCGGAAGGCGGTGCTCGCCGGGCACTCCATGGGCGGGATGGCGCTGATGGCCGCCGCCCGCCGCCCCGGCCTGCGCGAGCATGCCGCCGCCGTCCTGCTCTGCTCCACCGGCAGCGGCCGGCTCACCGCCGAGGCCACCGTCGTACCGCTGCGGCCGAGCGCGTTCCGAACCCGGCTGACGACCGCCGTCCTGGGGGCGAAGGCGCCGCTGGGACCGGTCAATCCGGTGTCGAAACGTATCCTCAAGTACGCGACGATGGGTGCCGGTTCGGCTCCCGGGCGGGTCGACACCTGCGCCCGGATCGTGCACGCCTGCCCGCGCCGCGCGAGGGTGGAATGGGGGCAGGTGCTGGCCGGGCTGGACGTGACGGCCGAGGTCCGCGAGCTGCGGGTGCCGACGGCGGTCATCGCCGGTACGGACGACCGGCTCACCCCGCCGGTCCACGCGCGGGCCATCGCGGCGGCGCTCCCGGTCGGCCTCGGGCTCACCGAGCTGGCGGGCATGGGGCACATGACGCCGGTGGAGGCCCCGGAAGCGGTCACGGCGAAGCTCAGAGAACTGACCAGCCGGTACGTCGGGGCCGCCGAGGTCACCGGGGTCACCGAGGCGACCGAGGCCGCCACGTCCGAGAAGGAGGATGTCGCATGAGCAGCAGGCGGAGTCTGGAGGGCCAGGTCGTCGTCGTGACCGGCGCGGCCCGGGGGGTGGGCGAACTGCTGGCCCGCAAGCTCTCGGCGCGCGGGGCGACCCTCGCGCTGGTCGGCCTGGAGCCGGACGAGCTGAAGCAGGTCTCCGACCGGCTGCACGGCGAGAGCGACCACTGGTTCGCGGATGTCACCGACCACGCGGCGATGGCCCGGGTGGCGCGCGAGGTCAAGGAGCGGTTCGGCAAGGTCGACGTGGTCGTCGCCAACGCGGGCGTCGCCGCCGGCGGCCCGTTCGCCGACTCCGACCCGGACGCCTGGCGGCGGGTCATCGAGGTCAACCTGATCGGTGGGGCGGTCACCGGCCGGGCGTTCCTGCCGGTGCTGATGGAGAGCCGCGGCTACTTCCTCCAGATAGCCTCGCTGGCCGCGATCACCCCGGCGCCGATGATGACGGCGTACTGCGCCTCCAAGTCGGGTGTGGAGGCGTTCGCGCACAGCCTGCGCGCGGAGGTGGGTCACAAGGGCGTGAAGGTGGGCGTCGGTTATCTCTCCTGGACCGACACGGACATGGTGCGCGGCGCCGACCAGGACGAGGTGATGCGGGAGTTGAGGCAGCGGCTGCCGTGGCCGATGAACCGCACGTACCCGCTCGGCCCGGCCGTCGACCGGATCGTGGACGGCATCGCCCGGCGCTCCCCGCATGTGTACGCCCAGTGGTGGCTGCGCGGGATGCAGTCGGTACGGGGCTGTCTGCCCTCGGTGATCGCGATCGGCGGGCCGCGCGAGATGCGGCGCTTCGAACCTCGCCTGCACACCGTGCCGAAGGGGCTGGTGGGGGCCGGGGGAGCGGCGGACCAGGACGCGCGGGCGGAGCGTACGTAGCAACGGGGGCTCGCGGTGAGGCGTCACGGTGGGTAGCGGTCCGAAATGCGCGGGATGTCGGGGCGTGCAACGCTGAGCACGGCCCCGCCGGGGGCCATCCCACACGTACCCCACGCATCCCACAGGAGTGAACAGCATGGGTATCGCAGACCAGTTCAAGGACAAGGCGCAGGAGCTCGCGGACCAGGCCAAGCAGAAGGCCGGTCAGGACAAGGACCAGGCCCGGGAGCGCGGCCAGAAGGGTCAGGAGCGCGGGCGCCAGGCCCAGGAGAAGGCCCGTGACGCGGCCGAGCAGGCGCGTGACCGCTTTGACCGTTGACGGTCGCTGAGGTGTGACGCGTGCGCGCTGCGCTGTGCGCGTGCGTGCGCGTCGCGTCAGGAGGCGCATCCGGGTGACCGGATGCGCCTCCTTCCTGTCGCACGGGGCTTGTCGCACGGGGCTTGTTGTACGGACCTGTCGTACGGAGCCGGGGCCGGGGCGCACGTTTGATCGTTGATCGAACGACAGTGCGTACGATTCAGGGGTGGTGGGGGGCCGCAGGGGCTTCCCGCCCTGCCCTGCACGACAGCCGTCACCCCGGGAAGCTCCTCCGTGTTCACAGCTCGCACTGTCCGTCTCCTCATCCCGTCGGCAGCGGCGCTCTGGACCTTCGCCCTCGGCCTGTGGGGTCTGTCACGGCAGAACAGCGTGTGGCGGGACGAGGCGGCGACCTGGCAGGTGGCCCGGCGCTCCACGGCCGAGATCGTGCAGCTGCTCGGCAACGTGGATGTCGTGCACGGGCTCTACTACCTGCTGATGCACGGCCTGTTCGAGCTGTTCGGCCCCGGCACCACCGTGCTGCGGCTGCCGTCGGTGGTGGCCACGGCGGTGGCCGCCGCCTGTGTGGCGACCCTCGGCCACCGGCTGGCGGGACCGTGGGCGGGGCTGGGAGGCGGAGTGGCCCTGGGGCTGCTGCCGGCTGTGCAGTTCTACCTCCAGGAGGGGCGGCCGTACGCCCTGGTGGCGGCCGGGGCCGGAGTCTCCACCCTGCTCCTGGTCACCCTGCTGGAGGGGCGGGGGAGGGCGGTGCACTGGATCGCGTACAGCGGGGCGGTCGCGCTGTGCGGCCTGCTGAACTGGCTCTCGCTGATGATCCTCCCGGCCCATCTGCTGACGCTGCTGCTCAGCGGGAGGGCCCGTGACCTCGATGGACCCGGCGGGCTCGCGAGGCGCCATGACCTCGGCGGGCTCGGACGACGCTGGACGGCCGCCGCCGCAGCCGCCGTGGCCTGTGTGCTCCCTCTGATCCTGTTCAGCCGGAGCCAGTCCGCGCAGGTGTCGTGGATACCGCCGCTGACCTGGCACATGCTGATCGGCCCGGCGGTCCTGCTGGCCGTCGGCGGGGCGGGCGCGCTGGTGGAGAGGCGATCCCGGCACCGGCCGGACGGGCTCTCGGCGGCGGCCGTCGGACTGCCGCTGCTCGCGGTGCCGCAACTCGGCCTCGCCGGACTCTCCCTGATCCAGCCGCTGTTCCTGGACCGGTACGTCCTCTTCAGCCTGCTGGGTCTGGCGCTGCTGATCGGTACGGCGATCGGCGCGGCGGTCCGGGCGGTCTCGCGACGGCTCCCGCGAGCGGGCTGGTGGCTCCTTCCGGCGATCGTCGCCGTGGCGGTGGTGGCCCTGCTCCCGCAGTCGCTCGCCAAGCGGTCCCCGGCGAGCAGGGTGGACGACGTCCTCGCGGCGGCCGACGACGTGCGGCGGCTGAAGCGGCCCGGGGACGCGGTGCTCTTCTTCCCGTCGGCCCGTCGGGACACCCGACTGGTCTCCCCGGACGCCTTCTCCGGCCTGGAGGACATAGCGCTGGCCCGATCTCCGGAGCGGTCGCGCACCTTGAAGGGCGAGGAGGCCGAACCGGGCCGCATACGGGCGGCTATGCTCACCCGCCGCCGCATCCTGCTGGTGACGGACGCCCCCGGTGTAGCCCGGCCGCCCGCCACCGAACGGGACCGGATGAAGCGCTCCGTCCTGCAGAACCACTTCAGGATCGTCACCGACAGCCAGACCCGCGGTCGCCGGGTGACGCTCTACGAGAGGCGTCCGGCACCCCGTTGATGCCGAGGGCCCCCGTTCCTCAGGAACTCCTCGGCGGCAGCGGCGGCCGGCGCAGGTTCGGCGCGGTGTCGTACGAGGGCGGGGTCGAGGCCGGGTGGGCGGCCAGGAGGTCCAGGGCGACCCGGACCGCGTCGTCGAGGACGGCGTACCGGCCCTCCGCCCAGTCCAGGGGGGTGCGCAGGGCCTTCACGTCCGGTTCCACACCGTGGTTCTCCACCGACCAGCCGTACGTGTCGAACCAGGCCGCGTTCATCGGGACCGTGATCACCGTGCCGTCGCCCAGCCGGTGGCGGCCGGTCATGCCGACCACCCCGCCCCAGGTCCGCTGGCCCACCACCGGGCCCAGCCTCAGCAGCCGGAACGCCGCGGTGATCATGTCGCCGTCGGAGGAGGTCGCCTCGTCGGCCAGGGCGACGACCGGGCCGCGCGGGGCGTTGGAGGCGTAGCTCACCGCCTGGGCGTCACGGGTCAGGTCCCAGCCGAGGATCTTGCGGGTGAGCTTCTCCACCACCAGCTCGCTGATGTGGCCGCCCGCGTTGCCCCGGACGTCCACGATCAGCGCCGGGCGCGAGACCTCCAGGCGCAGGTCGCGGTTGAACTGGGCCCAGCCCGAGCCGCCCATGTCCGGGATGTGCAGGTAGCCGCACCTGCCGCCGCTCAACTCCCGTACGACGTCACGTCGTTTGGCCACCCAGTCCTGGTAGCGCAGCGGGCGCTCGTCCACCAGGGGCAGGATCGCCACCCGGCGGGACGGGCCGCCGCCCGCGGGGGTGAACGTCAGCTCCACCGTGGTGCCCCCGGCAGCCGACAGCAGGGGGTACGGGCCCGTCACCGGGTCCACCGGGCGGCCGTCCACGTGGGTGAGGACGGCGCCCTCGCGGATGCCCGTACCGGCCAGCGGGGAGCGGGCCTTGGAGTCCGAGGAGTCGCCCGGCAGGATGCGCTGGACCACCCAGGCCCCGTCCCGGCAGACCAGGTTGGCGCCCAGCAGGCCGATCGCCCGCTGGTAGTGCGGCGGGCCCTCGTTGCGGCGGGCGGGGGAGACGTAGGCGTGCGAGGTGCCCAGCTCGCCCAGCACCTCGCGCAGCAGGTCCGCGAACTCGTCGGGAGAGGCGACCCGTTGGACCAGTGGGCGGTACTGCTCCAGCACCCCGTCCCAGTCGATCCCGCACATGTCCGGCTCCCAGAAGTAGGAGCGGATGATCCGCCCCGCCTCCCCGTACGCCTGCCGCCACTCCGCCCCCGGGTCCACCTCGTGCAGGATGCGGCGCAGGTCCAGATAGACCGTGGAGTCGCCGTCGCCCGGCTCGGTCGCGGGGACGGCACGCAGCTCGCCGTCGTCCATCACGACCAGGCGCGAGGAGTCGCCGCTGACCGCGAACCAGTCGAGGTGGTCGACCAGTTCGGCCTTCCGGGCCTTCGCGATGTTGAAGTGCTCCAGCGTCGGGCGCCCCGACATGTCGGCCGGGTTGGCGAACGTCTCGCCCAGCGCCCCCGAGATCGGCCAGCGCAGCCAGACCAGACCGCCGCCGCTCACCGGGTGCAGCGCCGAGTACTTGGAGGCGGAGACGGGGAAGGGCGTCACCCGGCTCTCCAGCCCCTCGAACTCCACCAGGACCGTGGGCCCCTCGCCCGTACCCCCCGCTTCCGGAACGTCCGTAGGGTCCAGGCCGCCCGCTGCCGGGCGGCCGTCCGGGGAGAGCGCGAAGGGGGAGGGGGTGGCCGAGGAGAGCGGGACCAGGTACGGGCGGCAGCCCAGCGGGAAGGAGAGGTCCCCGGTGTGCACGTCGTACACCGGGTCGAAGCCCCGCCAGGAGAGGAACGCCAGATAGCGGCCGTCCTCCGTGAAGACCGGATTCTCGTCCTCGAACCGGCCGTTGGTGACATCCACGATCACCGGGGCGCCGGGGCCGGAGATCCGGGCCAGCTTGATCTGCCGCAGCGAGCGGCCGATGCCCGGGTGCGACCAGGTCAGCCAGTCGCCGTCGGGGGAGAACGCCAGATCGCGGACCGGGCCGTTGACCGAGCGGATCAGCTCGGTCAGGCCGGGGTGCCCGTCGACGGGCGCTGTGATGCTGTCGGGGACGGCCGCGCCCGTGGCGGCGTAGAGGTCGGCCCGGGTGGAGCCGGTACGGGGGCGCTCCCGGACCTCCTCGGCCCCGCCGGCCGCCTGGGTCCCGTCCTCGGCCGTGCCCGCCGCTCCCGTCGCGCCGGACGCCTCCGTCACATCAGCCCCACCCAGCCCTCCCACTGCCCCCGTCTCCTCCGGCTCCCCCGTGTCCAGAAGCAGCAGCCTGCCGTCGTTCGAGGCGATGGCCAGCCGCTCCCCGTCCGGGTCGGAGACCATCTCCTGCACGCGGCCCAACCGGCCCGAGGCGAGCCGGCGCGGGGCCCGGTCGCCGCTGGCGCGCGGGAGGTAGGCGATCTCCACCGCGTCCTCGCCGTCCGCGTCGGTGACGTACGCGACCCGGCCCCCGCTCCCCAGCATCTCCGGCAGCCGCACCCGCACCCCGGGGGTGTCGCTGATGGTGCGGGCGGGGCCGTCGCGGTGGGTGAGCCAGTAGAGGCTGCCGCGTACGGTGACGGCACTGGCCCGGCCCGTCTCGTCGACCGAGAGCGAGTCGACGTTGCTGGCGGCGGGCACCTGGTGGCGGCGGCGGCCGGTGCGCGGCCCGCCGAGCCGTACCTCCAGCCTGCGCGGGGTGGCGTCCGGCGACTCCAGGTCCTCCACCAGCCAGAGGTCTCCGGCGCACTGGTAGACGACCCGGTGGCCGTCGCTGGAGGCGTGCCGGGCGTAGAAGGCGTCGTGGTCGGTGTGGCGGCGCAGATCGGTGCCGTCGGTCCGGCAGGAGTAGAGGTTGCCCACGCCCTCGTGGTCGGAGAGGAACGCGATGCGGCGGCCCACGAACATGGGCGAGGCCAGGTGCCCGCCGATGTCCGGCAGCAGCCGCTCCCCGTGCAGCCAGAGGCGGCCCACGGCCCCGCCCCGGTAGCGCTTCCAGGCGGCCGGTTCGTGCGGGGGCGTGCCGGTCAGGAGCAGGGTGCGGCGCTCGCCGTCCAGGTCGGCCACGGCGATGTCGGAGACCGGGCCCCAGGGGAGCCGCCCGCCGGGGCTGCCGTCGGTGGGGACGCTGTAGGCCCAGGAGAAGTAGGAGAACGGCTGGTTGTGCGACGAGACGGCGAGGATCTGCGTGGTGTCGGGCGGATCGGGGGTCCAGCCGCAGACCCGGGCGTCCGTCGAGCCCCAGTAGGTGAGTCGGCGGGCCGGGCCGCCGTCGACCGGGGCGAGGTGGATCTCGGGGTCGAGCGTGCGCCAGGTCGTGTACGCGATGGAGGCGCCGTCGGGCGAGAAGCGGGGGTGGCTGACCCGGGTCCGGTCGACGGTCACCCGCCAGGCCCGTCCCGGCCGGTGGCCCGCCGGAGCGAGGGGGGAGACCCAGAGATCGTCCTCGGCGGCGAAGCAGAGCATGTCCTGGTGGAGGTGCGGGAACCGGAGATACGCGACGTCGTCACTCACCCCCCAATGCTTTCCGCGCGCGGGGCCCGGGGCAACTTGTGGTGCGGCCCACAAGCGAAACGATTTCGTTTCGCTGGGAGGTGGGGGTACGGTTCAGGTGTACGAAACGGTTTCGTTCGATGGCGAGCGGGACACCGGATGTGCGCGAGCACGAGCGAAGGAGGTCGGCCCATGGCACGCACCAGGCTGACGCCCGAGCGTGAGGGCGAGCTGTACGAGGCCGTCCTCGACCTGCTCCGCGAGGTCGGCTACGACGCCCTGACCATGGACGCCGTCGCCGCCCGCACCCGGTCGAGCAAGGCCACGCTCTACCGCCAGTGGGGCTCCAAGCCCGAGCTGGTCGTGAAGGCGCTCCGGCACAACAAGCCGGTCAGCCTCGCGGAGATCGACACCGGTTCGCTGCGCGGGGACTTCCACGCGGCGCTGAGCCGGACCGACGACTGCCAGATGGAGAAGGACGCCGCGCTGATGCGGGGTCTGAGCCATGCCGTCCACGAGTACCCCGAGCTGCTCCAGGCCCTGCGCGAGCTGTTGGTCGAACCGGAGATGACCGGTCTCGACGAGCTGCTCCAGCGGGCGGTGGCACGGGGTGAACTGCGCGCGGACAACCCGGCGCTGAAGTACATCCCGCACATGCTGGTCGGCGCGCTGGCCGCCCGGCAGCTGATCGAGGACCGCCCGGTCGACCAGGCGTTCCTCCTGGACTACGTGGACTCCGTGGTGCTCCCCGCGCTCGGCGTCTGACCGCACGCGGCCTCCGTGGCGCTCCCCGGCCCCGGAGTCCGACGCCCCACCCGCCCCTGACGTTCCCGCCCGCTCCTGGACGTCCCCGCCCGTCGAGGTCCCCGCCTCGATCCCCGTACGGCCCTCTCCCCGACGCACCACCTGCACCTGACACGCCGCTCTCGTCGTCGGGCCGGCACCTCACGCCCGTTTCCACTCACACGACCAGACCGGGAGTACGCCCCCGTGGCCACTTTCCTCTACAAGCTCGGACGGCTCACCTTCCGCCGCCGCCGCTTCGTCGCCCTGATCTGGGTGGCGCTGCTGGCGCTCGCCGGATTCGGTGCGGCCTCCGCGTCCACCGCCACCTCCAGTTCCTTCTCCATCCCCGGCACGGAGGCGCAGCGCGCCTTCGACCTGCTGGAACAGCGCTTCCCCGGGGTCAGCGCCGACGGCGCCACCGCCCGGGTCGTCTTCAAGGCGCCCGCGGGCGAGAAGGTCACCGACGCCGCCAACAAGGGCGAGATCACCGGCATCGTGAAGGAGCTGCGCTCCGGCTCCGACCAGGTGGCCCAGGTGGCGGACCCGTTCGAGGCGCAGGCGGTGAGCCAGGACGGTTCGACCGCGTACATCTCGGTGAGCTACAAGGTCAACTCCATGGAGCTGACCGACCAGACCCGGGACGCCCTGGAAGGGGCGGGCAAGGACGCCCGGAGCAGCGGGATGAAGGTGGAGATCGGCGGTGACGCGCTCCAGGTCATGCCGCACACCGGGACCGCCGAGGTCATCGGTGTCGTCATCGCGGCGGTCGTCCTGGTCATCACCTTCGGCTCGCTGATCGCCGCCGGACTGCCGCTGGTCACCGCCCTCATCGGCGTCGGCATCGGGGTGTCGCTCATCACGGCCCTGGCCAACGTGCTGGACCTGGGCTCCACCACTCCGATCCTCGCCTCGATGATCGGCCTCGCGGTCGGCATCGACTACGCCCTCTTCATCGTCTCCCGCTACCGTGCCGAACTGGCCGACGGCCGCGAGCGCGAGGAAGCCGCCGGCCGGGCCGTCGGCACCGCCGGATCGGCCGTCGTCTTCGCCGGTCTGACCGTGGTCATCGCGCTGGTGGGCCTCGCCGTCGTCAACATCCCGATGCTGACGAAGATGGGCCTCGCCGCCGCCGGTACGGTCGCGATCGCCGTGGTCATCGCCCTCACCCTCGTCCCGGCGCTGCTGGGCTTCGCGGGCAAGCGGGTCATGGGCCGCAAGGCCCGTAAGGGCGCGGAGGCGGCGGAGAGCCCCGACGCCGAGGGTGCGAAGGCGCCCACCCTCGCCAAGTCCGGGGACACCAGGCCGAACATGGGCACCCGCTGGGCCCGGTTCGTGCTGCGTCGGCCGGTCTGGGTGATGCTGGTCGGCATCCTCGGCCTCGGCGTCATAGCCGTACCCGCCGCGTCCCTGGAGATGGGCCTGCCCGACGACGGCGCCCAGCCGAAGTCGACCACGCAGCGCCAGGCGTACGACATGCTCTCCGACGGCTTCGGCCCCGGCTTCAACGGTCCGCTGATGGTCGTCATGGACGGCAAGGGCACCTCCGACCCGAAGGCCGCGGCCGAGCGGGTCGCCAAGGAGATCGAGTCGATCGGCGTCGTCGCCGTCACCCCGGCCCAGTTCAACGAGGCCGGCGACACCGCGATGATCACGGTCATCCCGAAGGACCGGCCGTCCTCCCACGCCACGGAGGAGGTCGTCCACGACATCCGTGACGCGGGCGAGGACATCAAGGCCGACACCGGGGCCGAGGTCCTGGTCACCGGTGCCACCGCGATGAACATCGACTTCTCGCAGAAGATGAACGACGCCCTGGTGCCCTACCTGGCGCTCGTCGTCGGCCTCGCGTTCCTGCTGCTGATGCTGGTCTTCCGCTCGATCCTCGTCCCGCTGAAGGCGGCCCTCGGCTTCCTGCTCTCGGTGGTCGCGGCCCTCGGCGCGGTCGTCGCGGTCTTCCAGTGGGGCTGGCTCGGCTCGCTCTTCGGGGTCGAGCAGACCGGTCCGATCATGAGCATGATGCCGATCTTCATGGTCGGTGTGGTCTTCGGTCTCGCGATGGACTACGAGGTCTTCCTCGTCACCCGGATGCGCGAGGCGTACGTCCACGGCGAGAGCCCCGGCCAGGCCATCGTGACCGGCTTCCGGCACGGCGCCCGGGTGGTCACGGCGGCTGCGGTGATCATGATGGCGGTCTTCGCGGGCTTCATCGGCTCCAGCGAGCAGATGGTCAAGATGATCGGCTTCTCGCTCGCGGTCGCGGTCCTCTTCGACGCGTTCGTGGTGCGCATGGCGATCGTGCCGGCCGTCCTGGCCCTGCTGGGCCGGAAGGCCTGGTGGCTGCCGCGCTGGCTGGACCGGGCGCTGCCGAACGTGGACGTGGAGGGCGAGAAGCTGCAGAAGCAGCTGACGGACGAGCCCGCGGCGTCCGGCTCCGACTCCGACGGTGGGGACGGGCACGGCGGCGAGCGCGAGCTCGTACGCGTCTGACCCCCGGGGCCGTGTCGGCCCCTCGAACTCCGGGGCCGCGTCTGAGCGGAGCGCGGCCCCGGAAGCGCCGGTCACCTGTGGGGACGGGGGGCCGGGGCGGCGAGAAGGCCCCCGTGCGAGGAGCGCGGGGGCCTTCTCCTCGCGCGTGCGCCGGCTCCGTGCGCTCCGGCTTCGTGTGCGCCGACGTCAACCGCGGGCCGACGGGGCGCCCTTCGGGCCCGGCTGCTGCACGCCTTGCTCCGGACGGGTGCGGGAGGGCCGCTTCTCGGGGCTCCCGCCCGACGGGGGTGCCGCTGCGGCCGTGGCCTGCGCGCGGGTGCGGGCCAGGAAGCGGATCAGCGTCCTGATCTCGAACTGGAACACCTCCACCCCGTCCGTCGAGTGCAGCTCCACGATCAGCTGCGTTCGGCCGCAGGGCCAGACGCGGACGGCCCCGCGCTCGATGGGGGTGCGCAGCCCGCGCTCCAGCAGATCGCGGCCGAACGCCCAGTCGGTGCCGTCGGGCAGCCCGATGTGCACGGTGCGCGGGTCGTCGGCGGCGTCGTAGCGCAGGTCGACGGGGACCGGACGGGTCAGGGGGCCGTCGGTGATGAGCCGGGCGCGTGCATGTTCTTCGATCACAGGGGACATGGGCCGGCTCCTCCTATGGGTATCGCTTTGCCCTCTAATGTCCCATATTTTGCGGAAGCGGCACGGTGAGCGTGTGCTCACGTGGCGGAGAGTGGCGGCCGGGCATCGGTCCGGCCGCGGTCGCCGGACCGATGGGGATGCGGGTGCCGCGCCTCCGCTCTTGCGCAGGGTTTGCAAGAGAGCACTATTATCGACGGGTCCATGACCCCGCCCGCAGAGCCGTGCCCAGGCGGACGCGGACACCGCGCGGGACCGCAGGAAGCGGAGCCACTGCCATGCATGTACCCGATGGATTCATCGATGCACCTGTCTCCGTCGCCGCCGGAGCGTTCGCCGCGGGTGCGGTCGCCGTCAGCCTGCGGGGCGCCCGCCGCGAACTGGACGAGCGCACCGCCCCGCTCGCCGGTCTGGTGGCCGCCTTCATCTTCGCCGTGCAGATGCTGAACTTCCCGGTGGCCGCCGGCACCAGCGGCCATCTGATGGGAGGGGCACTGGCCGCGATCCTGGTCGGGCCCTATACGGCGGTGCTCTGCCTCTCCGTGGTGCTGCTGATGCAGGGCATCTTCTTCGCGGACGGCGGGCTCACCGCGCTCGGCGTGAACATCACCGTCATGGGCGTGGTCACCGTCGTGGTGGCGTACGCGGTGTTCCGCCTGCTCACCGGTGTCCTGCCGCGCACGCGCCGGTCCGCGACGGCCTCGGCGTTCGTCGCCGCGCTCGTCTCCGTACCGGCGTCGGCCGCCGCGTTCACGCTGCTCTACTGGATCGGCGGCACCACCGACATCCCGATCGGCAAGGTGTTCACGGCGATGGTCGGCGTCCACGTCCTGATCGGGATCGGTGAGGCGGTGATCACCGCGCTGACGGTGGGAGCGGTCCTCGCCGTACGCCCCGACCTCGTCCACGGAGTCCCCAGCGGCCTGGCCGCACCCCTCAAGCTCCGGGTCGACGGCGAACTGGTCGACGCCCCGGCCCCCGCCCGCGAGCCCCAGCCCGCCACCGCGCCCCGCTCCAACCGGGGGTTCCTCCTCGCCGGTCTGGCCGCGGCCCTCCTCCTCGCCGGCTTCGTCTCCTTCTACGCCTCCGCCAGCCCCGACGGCCTGGAGCGGGTCGCCGCCGACCAGGGCATCGACGAGAAGGCGCGGGAGCACGGCGCGGCCGGCTCCCCGCTCGCCGACTACGGCGTGGGCGGCATCGCGAACGCCCGGCTCTCCGGCGGCCTCGCCGGGGTGATCGGCGTCAGCGCCACGGTGGTCGTGGGCACGGGCGTCTTCTGGGTGGTGCGCCGCCGCAGGGAGGACGAGCGCAGCGGCACCCGCGCAGGCACCCGCGACCACGAGAACGCCTGAGGGCGAGGGCGAGGGCGAGAGCGAAGGCCGACGGTAGAGCCGAAGTTCGCCCCGGAGGCCGAGCGGTTTGACGGTTCGACAGGAAGGGGGTCCGGTCATGGGAGCGGGCCACGCCCACAAGCTCTACCGGCACGGGCACAGCCCGGTCCACCGGCTGCCCCCGCACTGCAAGCTGGCCGCCGTCTTCGGCTTCGTGCTCGTCGTCGTCTCCACCCCGCGCGAGGCGGTGTGGGCCTTCGGCCTGTACGCGGCCCTCCTCGCCGCCGTCGCGGCGGTGGCGAGGATCCCGCCCGGCTTCCTGCTGAAGCGCCTGGTCATCGAGGTGCCGTTCGTGGCGTTCGCGCTGCTCATGCCGTTCGTGGTGCCGGGCGAGCAGACGACCGTCCTCGGCGTATCCGTCAGCGTCCCCGGCCTCTGGGGCGCCTGGAACGTGCTGGCCAAAGCCACCCTGGGCGTCGCCGCCTCCGTCCTCCTGGCCTCCACCACCGAACTGCGCGCGGTCCTGCTCGGCCTCCAGCGGCTGAAGCTGCCGCCGCTGCTGGTCCAGATCGCGTCGTTCATGATCCGGTACGGGGACGTCATCACCGACGAGATGCGGCGCATGTCCATCGCCCGCCGCTCCCGGGGGTTCGAGGCGCGCGGAGTACGGCACTGGGGCGTCCTGGCCACCTCGATGGGCGCTCTGTTCATCCGCTCGTACGAACGGGGCGAGCGGGTCCACCTCGCCATGGTGAGCCGGGGGTACGCGGGCACGATGCCGGTGATCGACGAGGCGACGGCGGACCGGACCCAATGGGCGTACGCGGCGACGCTCCCCGCACTCGCGCTCGCGATCTGTCTGCTGGGATGGACCCTGTGACTTCCTCCTCCGGGCCCCAGGCCCCCGCCCCGTCGCTCGCCGTCAGCGGCCTGGCCTACGCCTACCCCGACGGCCACCAGGCCCTCTTCGGGGTCGACCTGACCGTGGGGCGCGGCGAACGCGTCGCGGTCCTCGGCCCCAACGGCGCGGGCAAGACCACGCTCGTCCTACACCTCAACGGCATCCTGGAGGCGGGCTCCGGCACGGTCCGCGTCGCGGGGCTCCCGGTGGCCAAGCGGAACCTGGCGGAGATCCGGCGCCGGGTGGGCATCGTCTTCCAGGACCCGGACGACCAGCTCTTCATGCCCACGGTCCGCGAGGACGTGGCCTTCGGCCCGGCCGCCTCCGGCCTGCGCGGCCCCGAGCTGGAGGAGCGGGTGGTGCGTGCGCTGGAACAGGTCGGGATGGCGGAGTACGCGGCCCGCCCGCCGCACCACCTCTCCTTCGGCCAGCGCCGCCGCGTCGCCGTGGCGACCGTCCTCGCGATGGAGCCGGAGATCCTCGTCCTGGACGAGCCGTCCTCCAACCTGGACCCGGCCTCCCGCCGCGAACTGGCCGACATCCTGCGCTCGTTGGACGTCACCGTGCTGATGGTCACGCACGACCTGCCGTACGCGCTGGAGCTGTGCCCGCGCGCGGTGATCCTCAGCGAGGGGGTGATCGCCGCGGACGGGCGCACGCAGGACCTGCTCTGCGACGAGGAGTTGATGCGCACGCACCGGCTGGAGCTGCCGTTCGGCTTCGACCCGAGGTCGGTGACGGTTCCGACGCCGTGAACAGCTCGTGACAGTGCGGTGGCGACGGTGACCCGCTCCCCGGGCACCCCGCCGGGCCGTGCACCATGGGGTGATGAGCGGGAGCGCAGTGAGCACGGCGGGTGCGGGAGCGGACATGGGCAGGGACGTGGACGTGGTCGTGGACGTACGGGGCACGGTGGCGCCCGGGTTCGAACCGGTCGCGGACGCCTTCGTCCGCAACTTCGAGCAGCGGGGCGAGCGCGGCGCGGCCGTGGCGGTCTACCGGGACGGGCGCAAGGTCGTGGACCTGTGGGCCGGTACGAGAGACGTGGACGGCACCGAGCCCTGGGCGGTCGACACCGTCCAGATCGTGCGCTCGGCGGGCAAGGGCATCGCCGCCGCCGTCCCCCTCCTGCTCCACCAGCGCGGGCAGGTCGACCTGGACGCCCCGGTCTCCACGTACTGGCCGGAGTTCAAGGCGAACGGCAAGGAACGCGTCCTGGTCCGCGACCTCCTGGCCCACCGCGCGGGTGTCCCCGCCCTGGACCGCCCCCTCACCCCCGCCGAGGCCGCCGACGGGGTCACCGGCCCGGCCGCCGTCGCCGCTCAGCGCCCCCAGTGGGAGCCCGGAACGGACCACGGCTACCACGCCCAGACCTACAGCTGGCTCATCGGGGAACTGGTCCGCCGCGCCACCGGCCGCACCATCGGCCGCTGGATCGCGGAGGAGATCGCGCGCCCGCTGGGCCTGGACTTCTGGTTCGGGCTGCCCGCCGAGGAGGCCCACCGCATCGGCCGCGTCGGCCCGGTGGAGCCCCCGGCGCCCACCGCCGCCTCCGGCGCCCTGCGCGTACGCCCCAAGCGCTCGGTGGTCGACGCCTACCGCGACCCGGAGTCGCTCACCCGCCGGGCGTTCGGCGCGATCGACCCGCTGCCCGACGAGAACGACGCCGCCTACCGTACGGCGGAACTCCCCGCCTCGGGCGGCATCGCGACCGCCCGGGGCCTGGCCCACTGCTACGCGGCGATGATCGGCCCGGTCGACGGCCACCGCCGCCTGTTCGCCCCCGCGACCCTCACGCTGGCCCGCACCGAGGAGTCGACGGGCCCGGACCGGGTCCTGGTCGTCAGCACCCGCTTCGGCCTCGGCTACATGCTGCACGGCCCGGCGGCCCCGCTGCTGGGCCCCGGCTCGTTCGGCCACCCGGGCCGTGGCGGCTCCCTCGGCTTCGCGGACCCCGAATCCGGTATCGCGTTCGGCTATGTGACCAACGGCCTCCAGAAGGGAGTGACCGCCGACCCCCGTGCCCAGGCACTGGTCAAAGCAGTACGGTCGGCGCTATGACACCACCTCGCTTCGACGGATACAGCATCCTGATCACCGGCGCAGGCCAGGGCATCGGCGCCGCGACGGCCCACCGCCTGGCGGCGGAAGGCGCCTTCGTCCTCGTCACCGACCTGGACGCGGAGCGCGCGTCGGGGACCGCGGCGGCGATACGCGAGGCGGGCGGCACGGCCGAATCCCTGGCCTGCGACGTGGCGGACCGGGCGGCGGTGGAGGCGGCGGTGGCGTACGCGGTCGAGACCTTCGGCCGACTCGACGTCCTGGTCAACAACGCGTACGCGGCGAGCGAGGACGCCAGGCTCTTCGAGGACGAGACGGACGAGGAGTGGGACCGCGACCTGGACGTCACCCTCTCCGGCCCCTTCCGCTGCGCCCGCGCCGCCCTGCCGCACCTGGTGGCCTCGGGCCGGGGCGCGATCGTCACCATCGGCTCGGTCAACGGCGAGCAGGACTTCGGCGGACACGCGTACAGTGCGGCCAAGGCGGGCCTGGCGAGCCTGACCCGCACGCTGGCGGGCCACGCGGGCCCGCGCGGTGTCCGGGTCAACCTGGTGGCGCCCGGCACGATCCGCACGGCGGCCTGGTCGGGCCGGGACGCCGAGTTGGAACGGGCGGCGGCCCTCTACCCCCTGGGCCGGATCGGTACCCCCGAGGACATCGCGTCGGCGGTCGCCTTCCTCGCCTCGTCGGACGCGTCGTGGATCACGGGGACGACGCTGCGGGTGGACGGCGGCATCCTGGCGGTCAACACGGGCTTCCGCCGGGCGATGGAGTCCGGGGAGTAATTCCCTGGCAGGCCGTCGTGGCCGCCCCTACCCTCCCCCCATGATCATCACATACGGCCACACGGACGGCTCGGGCCGCCCGGTCACCCTCCACGAGGTGGACGCGGACAACTGGCGGGCGGTCGCGGACTGCGCCCCGCACGACGAACAGCGCGACTGGGTCCCGGCCCTGGCCGCCCGCTACCTGGTCCTGACGGCCCGCGAGGACACCTGGCACTCCCTGGCGGTGCTCGCGGGCGACGAGGTGGCCGGCCACGTCATGTGGGCCAGGGACGAGGACGGATCGTACTGGATCGGCGGCATGCTGATCGACGCCGCCCACCAGGGCCGGGGCATCGGCGCAGCCGCCGTACGCACCCTGACGACCTGGCTCACGACCCGCGAGGACTGCCGAGCCGTCCGCCTCTCCTACGCCCCGCCCAACAAGGCCGCCGCCCACCTGTACACCTCACTCGGCTTCCGCCCGACGGGGGCGGAGGAGGACGGGGAGGTGGTGGCGGAGTGGGCGGGTTGACCGGCCCGCTCCGGCCGGCGGGTCGGCCGTGGAACGCGCCGTGACCCCCTCAGGCGGCGGACTGTTCGCGGGCGGCTCGGCAGTCGCGGCAGTGTCCGGGGTGCCTGGAGCGGTATCCGCGGTCGCAGCGGTCGCAGTTCTGCACGGGGATGGTGAGTGTGGTGCGGGTGGGGGGTGGTTCCGGGGTGTCGGGGAGGGGTGGTGGCAGGAGTGCGGTGAGGCGGTGGCGGACGAGTTCGGCGGGGTATTTGACGGGTTGGGGGAGGTCGGGGCCTCCACGATGAGCATGCCGCGCCCGTTCTCCGCGCCGTCGTCCTCGGGCACCTTGACCGCACCCGGCCCCGGCGGGAGGCGGTCGCCCCGGGTGTCGGTGACCTCGATCCGCAGGGTCTTCCCCCCTGACCGTGAGGCTCAGTTGGAAGTCCCGCCCCCGTACCCGGCCGTGCGCGGACGCGTTGGCCGCAAGCTCGGCCACGATGTGCGCCGCCGCCTCCGACGGGAGCCCCCAGGCGCCGAGGTGGGCGACGGTGAGCAGCCGGGCGAGCGAGCACTGGGAGAGACATGATGCGCAAGCTGCCCGCCGAGGACACCTCCGAGCTGCGGTGGATCAAGAGCAGCTACAGCGACAGCAGCAACGGTAGCGAGTGCGTGGAGGTCGCCGCTGCCAGTGGCGACCTCCACGTCCGCGACTCCAAGAACGTCCACGGCCCCCGCCTCGCCCTCACCTCCGCCGCCTGGGCGGGGTTCCTCCCTTACGCCGCGGAGTGCTGACCGACGGCCCGTCGCTATGATGCGGGGCAACGCGCCGTGACCCGGCGCTGGTGTGCCGGGAAGCCTGGTCGGCGTCGGAGGGGCGGTCGTTCCTCCGCCTGCCGAGCTCCGGAGGGGTGTCCGCCGTGACCCAGTACCCGCATCAGCGCGCGAAGCTTCCGAGTCCGCCGTCCCTGAGGAGGCCTCGGTCCCGCGGCAGCCGGTGAAGTCGCCTTCGAGCCGGCGGCCCGCCGCGCACGGGCAGGGGGCGGCCGTGCAGGCCTCCGCCGTCCGGGCACAGACGTATCCCGGCTACGAAACCCTGCTGGACACGGTCGCGGCTACGGGCCAAGGGCCCGACGCCACGGAGTTGGAACGGCTCCGGTCCTTCGGGGAACAGGCCGCCGTCGACGGCACCACCCTGCGGGGCCTGGTCGTGTGCCACCTCACCCGCACCCGGACCGCCTGGCCGACCGGAGCCGCGGGGGCGGACCAGGTGCTCGCAGCCGTGCAACTGGCCGTCGAAGCACTCTGCGAGGGCTACGAGCGGGCTCAGCAGCTCGCCGTCAGGGAACAGGAGGCGGCGCGCAGGGAGTTCATCGACGACCTGCTGTACGGACGCGGCGAGCCCGGGTTCCTGGCCGAGCGCGCGGAACAGTTCGGGCTGCGCTTCTCGCACGCGCACACCGTGGCTGTCGCGGAGGGGCCCGCCCCCTACATCGAGGGGGACCCGGTGCCCCGCCGGGTCGAGCGGGCCGTCACGGGCCGGTTCGGCGAGCGCAGCATCCTCCTCACCACCAAGGACGGCCGACTGATCTGCATCGCCCCCGGGGACCAGCACGACGTCCTCACGTACTTCGCCAAACAGGCCTATGCCGCGACGGACGGCGGGCGGGCCGCCGTCGGGCGGCCGCATCCCGGCGCGGGCGGCGTCGTCCACTCGTACGAGGAAGCACTCCAGGCGCTGGACCTGGCGAGCCGCCTCGGCCTGGAGGACCCGGTGCTGTATGCCGCGGGCCTTCTCGTCTACCCGGTGCTGACCCGCGACCGCCAGGCCATGGCGGATCTCGTCCGCAGCACCCTGGGCCCGCTCCTCAAGGCGCGTGGCGGGCCCGAACACTATCTGGAGACCCTCACCGCCTACTTCGACGCGGGGTGCGTGACCACCCAGGCGGCCCGGCGCCTCTCCTTGAGCGTCCGTGCGCTCACGTACCGCCTGGAGCGCATCCACCGGCTGACGGGGGCCGATCCGACCGATCCCGGGCACCGCTACACCTTGCAGACAGCGGTCATCGGGGCGCGCATCCTCGGCTGGCCGGCGAACAGGCCGTAGACGTCCGCTCACCTGCGCTGCGACCCGACGATAGGTGTCCGATAAACGTATCCGGCCTCCCACATAACGATGACGTCACATACCCAGGAACTTCGCCCCCGCCACTCGCCAATGTGAGGTGCATCACTAAATATCAGGTAAACGTCATGGTACAAATGCCCAACTTCGCGGGCGGAGCCACCGTCCCAGCGGAACGCCAGGACTGCTCCGGCAGCAGGCCAGGGCGATACCCGTCGTAGTCCGCCCCATGGGGCACGCCGGGTCGCCGACCGGACAACGTCGTTCGCTCATCCCCCCATCGCACACCGACCGGCCAAGGCACCCCCAGTCCGCCGCTCCCGCGCATCGAGGTAGCAACGTGTCACTCGAATCCATCACGCAGAAGATCGACGAATCCGTCAGCGGGTTCTTCGAGCCCATAGCCGACTGGCTGGGCGGCATCGTCTTCTACTCCGTCAGCATCGCCGGGGCGGACGTCCCGCTCATCGTCACCTGGCTGGTGGTGGCCGGTCTGGTCTTCACCGGCTGGTTCGGCTTCGTCCAGGTGCGCAAGTTCCGACTCGCCGTGGACGTCGTGCGCGGGAAGTACGACGACAAGGACTCCGCCGGCGAGGTCAGCCACTTCCAGGCGCTGACGGCCGCCGTCTCCGGCACGGTCGGGCTCGGGAACATCGCGGGTGTGGCCGTCGCCGTGTCCATCGGTGGCGCGGGGGCCACGTTCTGGATGATCCTCTGCGGCCTGCTCGGCATGGCCACCAAGTTCGTCGAGGTCACCCTCGGTGTGAAGTACCGCGAGGTCCACGCCGACGGCACCGTCTCCGGCGGGCCGATGCACTACCTGCCCAAGGGGCTGGCCGAGCGCTTCGGCAAGAACGGCAAGAGCCTCGGCAAGGTCCTCGCCGTGCTCGCCTCGATCATGATCCTGTTCTTCGGCCTCTTCGGCGGCAACCTCTTCCAGGTCAACCAGTCCTACGCCCAGCTCGTCTCCGTCACCGGCGGCGAGGACGGGATGATGGGCTCCTCCGGCGGCGCGCTCTTCTTCGGCATCCTCATCGCGGCGCTCGTCGGCATCGTGCTCCTCGGCGGCATCCGCTCCATCGCCCAGGTCACCAGCCGGCTCATCCCCGCGATGGCCGGGATCTACATCGCCGCGTGCCTCGTGGTCATCCTGGTCAACCTCACCGCCGTGCCGGCCGCGGTCGCCACGATCATCGAAGGCGCGTTCAACCCCCAGGGCGTCGCGGGCGGTGTGCTCGGTGCGCTGATCATCGGCTTCAAACGTGCGGCCTTCTCCAACGAGGCCGGCCTCGGCTCCGCCCCGATCGCCCACTCGGCGGTCAAGACCAAGCACCCCGCCAGCGAGGGCCTCGTCGCGCTGCTGGAGCCGTTCATCGACACCGTGCTCATCTGCACGATGACCGCGCTGACCATCGTCATCGCCAACCCGGCCAGCTGGGGCGAGGCCCGCGCCGGCGAGTCCATCGGCGGCGTGACGATCACCTCGGACGCGTTCGCCACGGTGCTGCCCTGGTTCCCGTACGTCCTCACCGTCGCGGTGATCCTCTTCGCGATCTCCACGGTGCTCACCTGGGGCTACTACGGCCTCAAGGCCTGGACGTACCTCTTCGGCCGCACCCGCACCAGCGAGACCGTCTACAAGGCCCTCTACACCCTGTTCGCGGTCGCCGGGTCCCTGCTCACGCTCCAGACCCTCATCGACCTGGCCGACGCGGTGCTCTTCACCCTGGCGGTCATCAACATCATCGGCCTCTACCTCCTGGCCCCGCTGGTCAAGCGCGAGCTGAACAACTTCCTGGAGTACATCCGTACGCGGAAGACCGGGGAAGCGGCCGGGGACGGCGGAGACAAGGGCGACGAGTCGGCCAAGGCCCTGGTCTGAACCGGCTCCCCGGCGCCTGACGCGGTCCAGCACGTGACCTGACCTGATCGCCCGCGATCCGGAAGCGGGGGGGGGGGGGGGGGGGGGGGGGGGGGGGGGGGGGGGGGGGGGGGGGGGGGGGGGGGGGGGGGGGGGGGGGGGGGGGGGGGGGGGGG
>NZ_JBWKCM010000002.1:208403-353730 GCF_056436485.1 Streptomyces sp. NPDC043746
CCCCCCCCCCCCCCCCCCCCCCCCCCCCCCCCCCCCCCCCCCCCCCCCCCCCCCCCCCCCCCCCCCCCCCCCCCCCCCCCCCCCCCCCCGCTTCCATGGGTTCCCCAGGAGGAGGGGAGCAGGCCGCCCCGCGGCCGGGGTGGTCCGCAGAGATCAACTCGTGTGCAGCATGAGGCTGATGCCCACCACCATCAGTCCCGCCGCCGCGATCCTCGGGGCGCCGAAGCGCTCCTTGAAGAACAGGGTGCCGATCGCCGCGCCCACGAGGACCGCCAGGGCGACCAGCGGGGTCACGTGGCGGGCTCGCGCACATCCACAACCGTCGCGCCCGCGTGGGCGATCACGTTCTCGGTGGGCTCGGGTGTGCTCATGGCTGCACGCCAGCGGTCGGTGTAGAGGGCATGCGAGGGGGTTACGAGGGGCGGGCCCCGCCCTTCACCGCGTGCGCCCCCGCGCTCTTTCCCCGGAGTGTCCGGCCAATCCCTGCGTCCTCCTCGGCCGGAAATCGCGGGTGGTGATCAGGGCTTCGTCCGGTCACGCCACAGTGAGAGGGCGATATGTACAGGAAAGTGCGACAAGGGGGAAATAGTGTTGCGCATCCATTTCACCGCCCAGGACCTGGCGTACGTCCGTCTCGCCCGCAGCCCCGACCCGCTCTGGGAGATCGTGTGCAGCCTCTGCCGGATCCAGACCGGCGAGGGCCCGATCGCGTTCGGGCCGTGGCGGCGGGCGGTCGCGGCCCGGCTGCGGGGCGCCGACGGGAGCGGGGGAGGGGCCGGGGGCGATCGGGCGGTCGCGCTCGCGTTGCGGAGCCTGGTGCCGTGCGGCCCGTACATCCCCGACTTCCTGACCCCGGCCGTGGACGGCGGTACCGTCGATCTGCGGCAGGGCGTGGACCGGGTGCTGTCGACGCCCCGGAGCCGGCTGCGCCGGGAGCTGACCCTGCTGACGGAGTCGGTACGGGCAGGGGTACGGGGGCCGGGGGCGGCGGTTCCGGGGGCGCCGCCGCCCAGGCCGCTGCGGCCCTTCGCGGGGGAGCGGCTGGCGCGGGGCGACGCGGGGGCGCTCCGGGCGCTGGGCGGGCTGCTCACGGCGTACGACGCGGGGTTCGTCGCCCCGTACCGGCCCTGGATCGACGCGGCGGTGGCCTCGGACGTCGCCTGGCGCTCCCGCGAACTCGCCGCGGGAGGGGTGCGGGCCCTGCTGGAGACCTTCCGCCCGATGGCCCGGTGGAGCCCGCCCGTCCTGGAGGTGACGTACCCGGTCGAGCGTGATCTGCACCTGGCGGGGCGCGGCCTGCTGCTGGTGCCCTCGTACTTCTGCTGGCGCAGGCCGATCACGTTGTTCGACGCGGCGCTGCTGCCGGTGCTGGTCTTTCCGGTGGAGAAGCCGGTGGAGGCGGCCCTCGCCCATCCCGGCCCCGGGCTGCCCGCCACGTCCGTGGACTCCGCCGCCTCCGGCGCCTCGCTCGCCCGGCTGCTGGGGCCGACGCGTGCCGCGCTCCTGTACGAGGCCGCCTCGCGCGGCTGCGCCACCACGTCCGAACTGGCCCTCGCGGTGGGCTGCTCGCTGCCCAACACCAGCCAGCAGCTGGCGATTCTGCGCGAGGCGGGCCTCACCGCCTGCCGCAAGGAGGGCCGCTGTGTGCTGCACCTCCCGACGCCGCTCGGGCAGCGGCTGCTGGAGACGGCCGGGGCGGCCGGGGCGGGCTCCCGGGCGAGCGGAGGCGGGCCGGCGGCGGCGCTGGCCGGGCCGCGGTGACCGCCCGCCGGGCGCCGGTCGGCGGGACGGTTTCACCCTGATGAAAGGGTGCGGCGCGCGGGGCCGTACCGCTGCCACGCTTCTGCCATCCGGTCGGCTCACCCGGCGCAGGGAACACGCGGGGCAGTCGGCCGGACGATGTGCACCACCCGTCCTACAGGGGAGTGCCGGGCCCGGGGCCCGGGGCAGGAAGGAAACGACATGCGCAGTTTCGTACGAGCGGCAGTGACGCTGATGCTCACGGCGGGCGCCGTGCTGGCGACGGGAGCGGGGGCGCAGGCAGGGGCGCCCGACACCCAGGACGCCCAGGACACCTACGCGGGCTGCCGGTCCGGGTACGTCTGCATCTACCCGGGCGCGTCCTGGAACGGCAACCGCCCCGAGTCGACGTACTACCGCTACGGCGTCTACAACCTCAACAACAAGATCGGCACCCACCGGGTGTTCAACAACCAGACCGGCGGGGCGACCGTCCAGCTCTGCACCGGCTACAACGGGGTCGGCTGCGGCGAGAAGATGCCCCCGTGGACCTACTGGGACGTGAACCTGACCCCGATCAACTCGATCAGGCTCGCCCCCTAAGGGCTGTCCCGCCAGGGATTGCGGGACAGCCCTGAGGGCGCCCCTCCGGATCCGGTCCGCACGCCTGCCTCGCCTCTTCTCCTCCTCCGTGGAGGGGCGAGGCAGGCGTGGTGCCTCATCACCTGCCGATGTAGTTGGCCCAGTTCGCCCATGCGGCCCTGGTGCCCGGTCCGGCGATGCCGTCGATCTGGCCCGTGTAGCCGGCGCGCTGCTTCAGGAACCGCTGCAGCGCCTTGATCGTGTTGGGGCCGACTACTCCGTCGATCGCGTCCCGGTAGCCCCACTGGGCGGCCAGGAAGCGCTGGACGGCCTTCCAGCTGTTGGTGCCCAGCTGGCCGTCGGCGGCTCCGGTGTAACCCCAGCCCGGCAGCCAGTTGCGCTGTATGCCCGCGGCCTGCTTGGTGGTCAGTCCGAGGTTGTTCACCGCGAAGGTGCCGATGGCGTCGGCACTCGCCGCCTGCTGGGCCGCGGTCGGCGCGGGGGCCGCGAAGCTGGTGCCGGCACCGGCGAGGGTCCCCACCGCCAGTCCGGCCACGGCGGTGGCGGCGACGATCGACCTCGTCATGATGCTCGGTCGCATGTGTTTCCCCTTCGTTCGTTCGGTCGGTCCTGGAGACGGCAGGGACGCTGTCACGTGGCTCGGGACGGCGGCAAGGGAACGCGGGACGCGCGGGACGGTGGGACGGGTGCCACGCATGTCACCTGGTCTTTTCCCGGCCAGTGGGACGTCTTCGGGACGGCGGCGGGACCGAGGCCGGGAAGACGACCGCCTGTGCCCCAGGCTGCTCGGCCCGGGGAGCGGCGGGCTCGGGAGCGCCGGGCCCGGTCCCGGGCCCGGCGGGCCGGCGAACGGGGGAGGCTCAGGAGTGCGGGCCCGGGACCGGCGGGCTCCGCGGTCCCGGCCGCTGCTCAGCGGCCCGCGCGCAGCACCTCCGCCACGACCGGGCCCGCCGCGTCGCCGCCGTGACCGCCCTTCTGGACCACCGCCGCCGCGGCGAGGTCGTTCCTGAAGCCGGTGAACCAGCTGTTCGACGTCTGCCCGTCGACCTCCGCCGAGCCGGTCTTGGCGCCCTTGTCGCCGCCCACGGTCGCCATGGACTTGGTGCCGGAGCCGGTGGGGCTGGTCGCGGTGTAGCGCATCATCTGCCGCAGCTGCTCGGCCACACCGGCCGGCAGCGGGCTGGCCGTGGCGAACGGCCGGTTGTCCACGTCGCGGGCGATCAGGTACGGCTGCTTGAAGCCGCCGTTCTTCACCGTGGCGGTGACCGACGCCATGTTCAGCGGGCTCATCAGCACCTTGCCCTGCCCGATGTACGAGGCCGCCGTCTCGGCCCCCGACGACTCCGGGACGCTGCCGTCGAAGGAGGGCACGCCGGTCTGCCAGTCGTCCCGGCCGAGGCCGAAGTAGTCGCGGGCCTCCTGGCCGAGGGCCGTGCCGGCCCGGGCGCCGAGCGGCTTGACCGGCTTGATGAAGGTGCTGTTGCAGGACCGGGCGAACGCCTCGCGCAGGGTGCCGCCGTTGACGGAGAAGCGGTTGAGGTTCTGGAAGGTCACCCCTCCCCACTCCACTGTCGCCGGGCACTCGGCCGGTGCGTCGATACTGCCCAGACCGTTCCGGATCATCATCGCCGCCGTCACGATCTTCATCGTGGAGCCGGGGGCCAACTGGCCGCTCATGGCGGCGTTGTAGCCGTCGGCGCGGTTGTTGGCGATCGCCACGATCGCGCCCGTGGACGGCTGGACGGCCGCCACCGAGGACTCCCCGTACCGCTTCACCGCCTGCTCGGCCGCCGCCTGGACGCCCGCGTCGATCGTGGTCCGCACCGTGCCGGGCTTGCCCTCGGCGAGGGTCAGCAGGTTGATGTCGGGCTGCTCGTCCTCGGCGGGATCGATCCAGGTCTCGATTCCGGGCGAACCGCCTGCCGTGGCACCGTACTTCTGGCGCAGGGTGTCCAGGATCGTCCCGAGCGAGGGGTACTTCTCCTTGGTGAGCACGGTCCCGTCGCGGTCGACGGCCTCGATCGCCGCCGTCGACGACTCGCCCGTCCTGAGTTTCGCGCCTTCGGTCAACTGCGGGTGTACGACGGTGGGTTCCCAGTCGACGAGGGCCTTCCCGGTCGTCAGGCCGCGTACGACGGTCAGCTCGGAGGCGTACGACAGGGGCTTGGACTTCCCTCCGTACGTGACGGTGGCCGTGACGGTGTAGGGCACCTTCGTGCCGACGGCCGCCTCCGGGGTGATCTTCACGTCGCCGATGTGGGCGTCCTTGCCGTACGAGGCGATTACGGGCTCCGCTTCGGCCTCGTTGTTGGTGAGCAGCGCCGCACCCGACGCGTCCCCCGCCGCCCAGGCGTCGAAGAACCCCTTCGACGTCTCGGCTATCTCCTCTGCGCTCGGCGGCCCCGTCTTCACCTCGGGCGTGGCGTTCTGAGAGGCGACCTTGCCGGTGCCGCCTCCGTCACCCCCGAGCGTGTCGTACGCCGCGTAGCCGACCCCACCGGCCACCAGCACGAACACTCCGCCGACCACGGCGACCTTCGCTCCACTGCGCATCTGTGCAGCCCCCTCCCCGGAACCGCCCCCTGAATAAGTTCAACGGGCAACAGTGAGGAACCCTAAAGGGTCGTCGCGGTCGGTGAGGGCGTTGTTACCGGACCGGAATGCTTGGCCGGAAAGCGCACTCCGGATGCGTTCCCCCGGAATCCGGTCCTCCCTCGCTCTCCCCGTGCCCCTCCGCTGCCGCGGGCCTGGAGGACTCCGTCACGGCGTGACGGGGGGCGAAAACCGGGCGGAGGTCCCGAAGGCCGAGCCGCGGAAATGGGCCCGCGAACAAATTTCCGTCGTCGTGAGTGAACCCGCTTCTGCCGGGCACTAGGACGGACGCAACGAGATCCTGGCGATGACGTGATCGCATTCGGGATGTACCGGTGGGGTGCATTGAGGCCGTTGTGAAGTTTCGGGCGCGCACGCGCCCGAATCGGACTTGACGATGGGAATGAAAAAAATGATCCTCCTTGGACTTCTTCTGCTCATAATCGGCCTGTTCGTCAAGGTGTCGCTGCTGACGACGATCGGCGGCATCCTGATCGTGGTGGGTGCCGTCCTGTGGATCCTGGGCGCGACCGGTCGCGCCGTCGGCGGGCGAAAGCATTTCTTCTGACCGACCCTTCCTCGGCCCTCTCCGGAACTGATCCCCGTCCGCCCGCGTCACGGCGTCCATGGAGCAGAGCGGAAGCACGATGGGCGAAGAACCGACGTGGGCGGAGCTGCTGCTCTCGTTCCTCCTCATCGGGGCCGTCCCCGTGGTCGTCGGAGGAGCGGTGGTTCTCTCGCTCGTCGGTCTGACGCTGTGGACGAGAGCAGTGCTGCGACGCGGACAGCGCGGGACCGAGGCATGAACGCCCGAGGGGTCCGACACCGGCCGGTGTCGGACCCCTCGGGCGTTCGGCTACACCCACGTGTCCAGCCACATCCGGTCCCGCCACAGGTTCTCCGGGATCGACGTCCCGGTGTAGAGCGGCCAGAAGTAGATGAAGTTCCAGATGATCAGGAGCACCAGGACGCCCGCCGCGATGGCGCCCAGGGTGCGGCGGCGTTCGCCGGTCGGGTCGGCCGTCGTCAGGCCCAGTTCGGCGCGGGTGCCCTTGCCCGCGGCCGGGCCGATGACCGCGCCCAGGAGCATGGTGACGGCCAGGCAGAGGAACGGGACGAAGACCACCGCGTAGAAGAGGAAGATCGTGCGCTCCTGGTAGAAGAACCAGGGGAGCCAGCCCGCCGCCACGCCGCACGCGATCGCGCCCGCCCGCCAGTCGCGGCGGAAGAGCCAGCGCCAGACCACGTACGCGAGGGCGACGCAGGCCAGCCACCAGAGCAGGGGCGTGCCGATGGCCAGGACCTCGGCGGCGCACTTGCCCGTGGCCGACTCCTGGCAGCCCGTCTGCTCCTCGTAGAAGTACGAGACGGGGCGGCCGAGCACCAGCCAGCTCCAGGGATTGGACTCGTACGTGTGGCCCGAGGTGAGGCCGACGTGGAAGTCGTACACCTGGGTCTCGTAGTGCCACAGGCTCCGCAGCCAGTCGGGCAGCAGCCAGCTCCAGCCGGAGTCCTTGCCCTCCGTGGCCGCCCAGTTCCGGTAGTACCCCTTGTCCGTGACGATCCAGCCGGTCCAGGAGACCAGGTACGTGACGATCGCCACCGGGACCGTGGAGACGAACGCGGGGACCAAGTCCCGGCGCAGTACCGCCAGATGCGGGCGAGCCGCGCCTGCCGTGCGGCGGGCGCCCACGTCCCACAACACCGTCATCAGGCCGAACGCGGCCAGCACGTACAGCCCGTTCCACTTCGTGGCGAACGCCAGGCCCAGCATCACGCCCGCCGCCAGCCGCCACGGCCGCCACCCCAGGCGCAGGGTCTCCGCGATCCGGGCGTCCGGGCGCAGCACCCCTTCCCCATCCACCGGCAGCGCGGCGGCCAACCGGCGGCGGGCACGGTCCCGGTCCACCAGCAGGCATCCGAAGGCCGCCAGCACGAAGAACATGACGATCAGGTCGAGCAGCGCCGTCCGGCTCATCACGAAGTGCAGCCCGTCCACCGCGAGCAGCAGCCCCGCCAGGCAGCCCAGGAACGTCGAGCGGAAGAGCCGCCGGCCGATCCGGCACAGCATGAGGACGGAGAGCGTGCCGAGCACCGCCACCATGAACCGCCAGCCGAACGGCGTGAAGCCGAACAGCTGCTCACCGAAGCCGATGACCCACTTGCCGACCGGCGGGTGCACCACATACCCCGGGTCGGTCGGGACCGGCACCGAGGACGGGTCCTTCAGGATCAGCTTGTCGACGTCCTTGGGCCACGACCCCTCGTACCCCTGGTTGACCAGCGCCCACGCGTCCTTCGCGTAGTACGTCTCGTCGAATATCACCGCGTGCGGCTGGTCCAGCTTCCAGAAGCGGAGCACACCCGCCACCAGCGCCACCAGGAGCGGGCCGCCCCAGCCCGACCACCGCACCAGCCGGTCGGCCAGCGGCTGCGAGATCGCGAGGACGGACCACACCTGGCGGCCCGGCCGGGTGTACGGCGGGTCCAGCCGGTCGCGGAGCGGTGTCTCCGGGCGGGGGACATGGCCGAAACGGCGCAGCCGCCGTTGCCAGGGGGTCGGCTCTTCGCCGAGCGGGTCCCCGGCGTCCTGGCCCCGCTGGGTCTCGGGTGCGGTACTCGTCACCGCGCCATCGTAGGGAACGCATCTGTGCGAAGGGTGCTGCCCGTGCTGCGAGGATGGCTGATGTGACTGGAACGACTGGAACGCTCGTGCTCGCAGGGACCCCCATCGGTGACGTGGCGGACGCCCCGCCACGCCTGGCCGCCGAACTGGAGAAGGCCGACGTCGTCGCCGCCGAGGACACCCGGCGGCTGCGCCGGCTCACCCAGGCGCTCGGCGTCCACACCTCGGGGCGTGTCGTCTCCTACTTCGAGGGCAACGAGTCCGCCCGTACCCCTGAGCTGGTCGAAGCGCTCGTCGGGGGAGCCCGGGTGCTCCTCGTCACGGACGCCGGGATGCCCTCCGTCTCCGACCCCGGGTACCGGCTCGTCGCCGCCGCCGTGGAGCGGGACATCCGTGTCACCGCCGTGCCGGGGCCCTCGGCCGTGCTCACCGCGCTCGCCCTCTCCGGGCTGCCCGTCGACCGGTTCTGCTTCGAGGGGTTCCTCCCGCGCAAGGCCGGTGAGCGGCTCTCCCGGCTCCGCGAGAACACCGACGAGCGGCGCACCATGGTCTTCTTCGAGGCCCCCCACCGGCTGGACGACACCCTCGCCGCCATGGCCGAGGTCTTCGGCGCCGAGCGGCGCGCCGCCGTCTGCCGCGAGCTGACCAAGACGTACGAGGAGGTCAGGCGCGGTCCGCTCGGTGAGCTGGCCGTGTGGGCCGCCGACGGCGTACGGGGTGAGATCACCGTCGTCGTCGAGGGCGCCGCCGACTCCGGGCCGGAGGAACTGGACGCCGAGGAGCTGGTGCGGCGCGTGCGGGTGCGCGAGGAGGCGGGGGAGCGGCGCAAGGAGGCCATCGCCGCCGTCGCCGCCGCTGCCGGGCTGCCCAAGCGGGAGGTGTTCGACGCGGTGGTCGCCGCCAAGAACGCCAAGAACGCCGAGAACGCCAAGAACGCCGAGAAGGGGACCGGGGACGCCTCCTGGCAGGCGCCCAAGCCGTAGGCGTACCCGTACGCGTTCTCACGGCGTCTGCGTCAGCAACTCGTACGCCGTCGCCACGAACGTGTCCTTCCGGTGCACCCGCCGCGTCGCCGTCGCCGCCACCGCGAGACCCGTCCCCGGGCGGAAGCCCAGGAACGCCTGCTGGCCCAGGGTCGCTCCCGCGTGGAAGAGGACCGGGCCGTACGGGGACGGGTGCTGGAACCACGTCAGCGTGTGGGTGTGGGCGTGGCGCCAGCCGCGCCGCAGCAGCGGGCGGACCACCTCGGTGAGCGCGGCGGCCAGCGAGGGGTCCCGGGGCTCGCCGCCCCCCAGGTGCGCTTCCAGGAACGTCAGCAGGTCCAGCGGGGTCGCGCGCAGCGCCCCCGCCGCCGTGAAGCCCCCCGTGTCCAGTGCGGGCAGCGGGGTGCCGTCGCGGCGGTGGCCGGTCGCGTCGGTGCCGTCCGGGCCGGGGCGCAGCAGCGTGGCCTCCAGGCCCAGCGGGGCCAGCACCTGCTGGTGCAGCAGCACCTCCCACGGGGTCCCGGTGGCGGCCGCGAGGGTGTGGCCGAGGACCGAGACCGCGAAGTTCGAGTAGCGCCACCGGGTGCCGGGGCGGTGGCGCGGGCGGGCACGGAGGAAGGCCCGCACCACCCGGGCCGCCGGGTAGTTGCCGTACGGGTCGGTCGACCAGCGCGGTACCGCCTGCGGGTAGAAGTCGGCGGGCAGCCCCGGCAGCCCCGAGGTGTGGGTGAGCAGCTGGCGCAGCGTGATCCGGCGCACCGCCGGGTGCACCGGGAGCCCCGGGGCCAGCAGGTCCGCCGCCCGGTCCTCGTACCGCACCCGCCCCTGCGCCACCAGCCGGGCCAGCAGCAGACCCGCGTACGGCTTCGAGGCCGAGCCCAGCTCGTGGTGCAGCCGCTCCCGGGGGATCGGGCCGGGCTCCGCGCTTCCGCCCGAGTGGACCGTACGGACTCCGCCCCGGCTCAGCGCGAGCACCACGTCCGGGGCGTCGATCCGCCCGGCCGCCTCGGCCAGGAGGCGGGCGGTGGCCGGGTCGTCGGCACCCGTGGTCACCGGCGACGCCGTCACGTCCGTCATGCCGGGGCCGGTTCCGTGCTCAGGTCCGACAGGGCCCGGCTCATCGCCAGAGCCGAGGCGAACGCGGCCACCAGCGTCGGGTGGTAGACCAGGTCGAACACCGCCTCCTCGTCCCCCTCCGGCATCTGGCCCACCACCGGCATCGCCCCGTCCGCCTGCTGCGCCTGCGCGAACCCCTGCCAGGCCGCCGCGTCCAGCGTCGGTTCCGGCAGGCAGGCGTCCACGACCAGCAGCTCGCCCAGCAGGTCCCAGCGCTTCAGGTCCAGCCAGTCGTCCAGCCAGGCCGGCAGCCACAGCGCCAGGTACTCGGCGATGTCGGCGGGCAGCCCGGCCGGCCTCTCGCCCCAGTCCGTGAGGTGGAAGACCGTGTGCGTGATGTCGTAGCCGATGTGGCCCTCCACCGTCCACGGCTCGGCCCGCCGCGCCAGCCAGGTGCGGGCCAGGGCCGCCGTCTCCGGAACGCTCGGCTCCACCCCGAACCGCCGCTCGATCGCGCTCAGCCCGAGCCGCCGCACCGGCAGCACCTCCAGCCCCGCCCAGCTGGCCAGCCCGTGGTTGAGCCGGATCGCGGACTCCAGGTCCGGCTGCCGGTAGCCCAGCTCCCGGAACGGTACGTAGACCTCCAGCGGTACCGGCGAGAGCGGTTCGCGCCGCTGGCCCTCCAGCAGCCGCGCCCCCGAACCCAGCAGCTCGTGCCAGGCGTGGTCCAGCAGCTTGTGCGCGAGCGCCGACTGCTGCGAACCCGCCACGCCCTCGCGGAAGATGACCTTCCCGATCAGTGCCAGCTCGCCCAGCGGTTTGAACCGGTCCAGCATCCCCGCCTCCGGTGACGGGTCCGCCTCCAGCCGGAAGCCCTCGCGGTGTTCGTACAGCCAGCCCAGGGCCTTCGCCCCCACGTCGTGGATCTGCTGGATGCCGGTGGTGGTGCCGCTGCTCATGGGGTGTGCCTTTCCCGGCCGGGAGTCGTCTCGCCCGGCTGTCGCAGCGACCTGAGGGACAGGGCCGCCGCGAAGGCCGTGACCAGCGTGGAGTGGTAGCAGTCGATGAAGGGGTACGGGTCCGGGGCCGTCGGCGCGCCCTCGTCGACCGGCGCGGGGTCCCGCACCGGTACGCCCGTCTCCGGGACGCAGCCGCTCCCGTGCTGGACGTCGGCCAGCACCGGCCAGACCGCGTCCAGCAGCTCCGCCGGGGCTGGGCCCGGCAGCGACGCCGCCACCGCCAGCAGCTCGCCGGTCAGGTCCCACTGGCCGCTCTCCAGGCAGCCGTCGGCCCAGGCCGGCAGCCAGGTCCGCAGATAGCCGTCGATCTTCTCCGGTACCCGGTCGGGCATCCGGCCCCAGTCGGTGAGGTGGAAGACGGTGTGCGTCAGCGCGTAGCCCGAGGGGCCCTCGAACATCCACGGCTCCGACAGACCGCCCAGCCAGGTCCGGGAGAGCACCCCGCCCGCGTCGGTGTGGGTCAGCACCCCCACCCGCCGCTCCGAGTTGACCAGCCCGAGCTGCCGGTTGGCGTGCTGCTCGGTGTGGGCCCAGGCGCGGGTCGCGGTGAGCGGCCGGGCCAGCGCCTCGAACCCCTCGTGGCGCAGCCCGTGCCCGGCGAAGGCGGCGTAGATCTCGTACGGGTAGGCCGCGAAGGGTTCGAGGCGGAGCAGCTCCAGGAGGAGGTCGCCCGCGCCCACCTGCTGCCAGGCGTACCCGACGAGCCCCCCGGCCACCTCGTGTTCGGGGGTGCCGGGAGCGGTGGCGGCGGTGACCGTGGAGCAGAGCTGGGCCAGTTCGCCGAGGGGCTTGAGTGTGGCGTTGACCTGGGTGTGGGGTTCCAGGACGTCGTCGGGGAGCGCGAACCGTGCGCGGTGCGCGTCGGTCCAGGCGAGGGCTCCGCGCAGGACGTGCGGGAGGACGGTGAGCGCGGCGCCGGGGGAGGGGCGCTCCCGGGAGGCGTGGCCCGGGTGGGCTCCGGGGTGCCGGTGCGTCGCGGTCGTCGTCATCGTGCCCTCGCCTCGGCCATCAGCCGTGCCGCCCGTACGTGGAGGGTGACGCGGGGGTCGTGGCCGCCCATCAGCTCCACGAAGTCGAGGCCGCGCTCCAGGCCCAGGGTGGCCGGTTCGCCGCCGGTGGCCGTGAGCCAGCGGCCCGCGCCCGCCGCCTGGAGCCAGTCGCGCCGCCGGACCGCGCGGACGAAGCCGCGTGCGAGGTCGACCGCCCGGCCCGCGGCGGCCCGCTGCACGGCCGAGGGGGCGGCCGGTACGGCGAGAGGGGCGAGGACCGAGAGCTGATGGGTGAACGACTGCCAGGGCGCCTGCTCCAGCCACGCCGCGTCCGGTTCCTCGTACGTGGTCGTGACCGGGGTGCCCGGGGACGGCGGGGCGATCCGCCGGAGGGTGGAGATCATGTGCCAGTGGCTCCAGGCCGTCGCGGCCGGGGCGTCGGGCTTGGGCGGGAACTCCCGTACCGCCCGGTCGAGCACGGCGACGTCCCCCGGATGCGGATGACGTCCGTACAGCACGCTCGGCAGCAGCACATCGGCGCCGATGACCCGCGCGGCCGCGATTCCGGTCCGGTTCTCCTCGTCGATTCCCGCCGCGCCGCACACCGTGGCGAGGTGGTCCCCGCTCCGAAGAGCGAGGACCACCTCTGTTGCCAGGTCATGCACGGCACCCGCCAGCGGGGACGACGCATGTGTCTGGTCCATGTTCCGACGTTCAGCCCTTCTTCGGGCGCGGGGTCGGAGGCGAGAGCAGCAGGGCGCCGCCGCCCGCGAGGAGCGCCAGGTAGGCGCATTCGCGGGTGTCGCGGTACACGCCGTCGATCTCGCCCGGGTTGAGCGCGGCGTCGAGGTCGAACTCGATGTCGGTGGCAGTGGTGTCCGTGGTGTACATGAGGTTGCTCCCCGTCCTGTGGGAAATGGGGTGGACGTAACGAGTGAAAAGGAGGAATGAGGGCTCCGCAAATCGGAGAGGGCGAGTGGGGGAAATCGGGTATTCAATTGAATGGTGAATTCATGGGCCGAACGGGTGAGGGGGAGCCGTAATACGGGGAATTTCGGGGAGTGGCGTGGGGGTGGTGCGCGGGCGCATTCGCTCCGGGCGGCAGGCGCGTGCGGGGCGCTCGGTGGCCCGCCGGTCACGGGGCGTCCGGCCCGCCGGTCACGGGCTGTCCGTCCGGAGCCCTCCGGCGGGCCATGCGGCGGCAAAGGGCGGCAAAAGGAGGGCAAGAACGCACCAATAACGGCTCTGAGCTGGTGCGTCCGCCTCCGCACGGGTGTCCACTGGAGGGGACGGGCCACCTGTCCGAACCCCTCGGGCGGGGAGGCCGTCCCCGGAGTGCCTGACCGGCGGACAAAGAGGAGCGGGTATGAGCGAGATCGCAGCGACCACCGTCCACGAGGCGTACGCCTTCGCCTGCATGCGGTGCGGGTACGGCTGGGAGCAGTCCTACGAGATAGAGCACCACGTGGACGTCTACGGCCATGAGTTCGTCACGTACACGGCCGACGGCGAGCGTGTGCCGTCCCCGCTCTCCACCCCCACCTGCACCAACTGCGGCGGGCACGTGGTCCGCATCATGCGGGCCGGGCGCGTGGCCGATGTGCAGAAGCTGCTCCAGCGCCGCCCCGGCCCCGCGCACACGGCGGAGCCGGCCGGGCCCGCCGGTGCCGACACCGGACCGGAGCGCCACCCCTGGCGGCTGGCGGACCTGTTCCACCGCAGGTGAGCCCCGGGGCCGACCTGCTCTGCGCGGCCCGGACCTGCCCCGGGCCGCGCAGAGCAGGTCGCCCCCGATCCGGGCCGTACGTGAGCCGGGCCCGGTGCCGCCGGTGGAGCGCCTCCCCGCGTGAGGACCGTGAGAGCCGTAAGGGCCCGGTCCTCGTACGCCGGCGGACCCGGGCCCTCGTAGAGTCGTGCGCATGAGCCGTACCGAAGCCCCGCCGCTGCCCGAACCCCTCCGGGTCCCGGTCGCCGACTCCCACACCCACCTGGACATGCAGGACTCCACCGTCGAGGAGGCCCTGGCCCGGGCCGCCGCGGTGAACGTGACGACGGTGGTCCAGGTGGGCTGCGACGTGGCGGGCTCCCGCTGGGCCGCCGAGACCGCGGCCGCCCACCCGGCCGTCCACGCCTCGGTCGCCCTGCACCCCAACGAGGCCCCGCGCATCGTCCACGGGTACGTCGAGGGTGCCGCCGGGACCGCCCGGCAGGGGGCCCGGGAGCCCGGCGGCAAGGCCGCGCTGGACGACGCCCTCGCGGAGATCGACGCGCTGGCCGCCCTGGACCACGTGCGCGGGGTCGGGGAGACCGGCCTGGACTTCTTCCGTACGGGCCCCGAGGGCATCGCCGCCCAGGAGGAGTCCTTCCGGGCCCACATCGAGATCGCCAAGCGCCACGGCAAGGCCCTGGTCATCCACGACCGGGACGCCCACGCCGACGTCCTGCGGGTCCTCGCGGACGCGGGCGCCCCCGAGCGGACGGTGTTCCACTGCTACTCCGGCGACGCGGAGATGGCCGAGGTCTGCGCACGGGCCGGGTACTTCATGTCGTTCGCGGGGAACGTGACCTTCAAGAACGCCCAGCCGCTGCGCGACGCGCTCGCCGTGGCCCCCATGGAGCTGGTCCTCGTCGAGACGGACGCGCCCTTCCTCACCCCCGCCCCCTACCGGGGGCGGCCCAACGCCCCCTACCTCATCCCCGTCACGCTCCGCGCGATGGCCGGGGTCAAAGGGGTCGACGAGGACACGCTGGCCTCCGCGGTCTACGACAACACGGCACGCGCGTTCGACTTCTGACTCCTGGCAGCCGTGTCGCTTTGGCGCGTCACCGAAGCTCGGCTATCGTCCCCGCGCACGACGGGGACAAGGGCGGATCTTCGGGAGCGGTGTGAGAACTTCGCAGGGCAGTCACCGGGCAGCGCGCGGCGGCGGTGGAGGGGGCACGGCGACGGCGCCCCCGCCTCCCGCCCCCACCGTGCCCCGGCAGGGGCCCACCCGCGCCGAGGCCCGGCGGGCCGCCAAACGCCGCCGGACGCCCGGCGCGAACCCCGAGGACCTCAAGCTCGCACGCCTGGTCCCCCGGGCCCTCGTCGTCGCCTTCCTGGCCGGGGGCACCACCGCGTTCGTCGCCCACGACAAGGCGATCCGGCTGGACGTCGACGGCACGCCCCGCACCCTGCACACCTTCGCCGACGACGTCACCGAGCTGCTGGCCGACGAAGGCGTCACCGTCGGCACCCACGACCGCGTCTCCCCGGCCCCCGGCACCGACCTGGCCCACGGCGACCGGGTCACCGTGCGCTACGGCCGCCCCCTCGACCTCACCCTCGACGGCCACCGCCGCCGGGTCTGGACGACCGCCGCCACCGTGGAGGAGGCCCTCCGCGCCCTCGGGGTCCGTACCGAGGGCGCGTACCTCTCCGTCCCCCGCTCGGCCCCCGTCGCCCGCACCGGCCTCACCCTCACCGTGCGCACCGAACGCACCGTGACCTTCATGGCCGACGGCCAGGAGCGCACCCTGCGCACCAACGCCGCCACCGTCCGCGAGGCCCTCGCCCAGGCGGGCATCACCCTGGAGGGGCTGGACACCACCTCCGTCGCCGCCACGAGCTTCCCGCGCGACGGGCAGACGGTCTCCGTCCTGCGGATCACCGACACCCACGAGGTGCGCGAGGAGAGCATCCCGTACGCCGTCGAGCGGAGCGAGGACCCCGAGCTGTTCCGGGGCATCGAACGGGTGGAGCGGGCGGGGCGCAACGGCGTGCGCCGGGTCACGTACGCCGTCCGGACCGTCAACGGCGTACGGCAGAAGCCCCGCCGGACCGCCGAGGAGCTGGTCCACCGGCCGGTCAGCCGCGTCGTGCGCACCGGCACCCGGCAGCGGCCCGCCTCGGTCGCCGGGGCGGACGGGCTGAACTGGGCCGCGCTCGCCGCCTGCGAGTCGGGCGGGCGGGCGGGGGCGGTGGACCCGAGCGGGACGTACGGCGGGCTGTACCAGTTCGACACCCGGACCTGGCAGTCCCTCGGCGGCAGCGGGCGGCCCCAGGACGCGCCCGCCGCCGAGCAGACGTACCGGGCGAAGAAGCTCTACGTACAGCGGGGGGCGAGTCCGTGGCCGCACTGCGGCCGTAGGCTTACCGGGTGAGCAGCACAGAGCCCGACGCCCTCCTGGGCCCCGCAGACATCCGCGACCTGGCCGCGAAGCTGGGTGTACGCCCCACCAAGCAGCGCGGTCAGAACTTCGTCATCGACGCCAACACCGTCCGCCGCATCGTGCGCACCGCCGAGGTCCGCCCCGACGACGTGGTCGTCGAGGTCGGCCCCGGGCTCGGCTCGCTGACCCTCGCGCTGCTGGAGGCGGCGGACCGGGTGGTCGCGGTCGAGATCGACGACACCCTCGCCGCCGCGCTGCCCGCCACGGTCCAGGCCCGGATGCCCGGGCGGGCCGACCGCTTCGCCCTCGTCCACTCCGACGCGATGCAGGTCACCGAGCTGCCGGGCCCCGCGCCCACCGCGCTCGTCGCGAACCTCCCCTACAACGTGGCCGTGCCCGTGCTGCTCACCATGCTGGAGCGGTTCCCGAGCATCGAGCGGACCCTCGTCATGGTCCAGTCCGAGGTGGCCGACCGGCTCGCCGCCCGCCCGGGGAACAAGGTCTACGGCGTGCCGTCGGTGAAGGCCAACTGGTACGCGGAGGTCAAGCGCGCCGGGGCCATCGGCCGCAACGTCTTCTGGCCCGCCCCGAACGTCGACTCCGGCCTCGTCTCGCTCGTCCGCCGCACCGAACCGCTCGCCACCCGGGCCTCCCGCGCCGAGGTCTTCGCCGTCGTGGACGCGGCCTTCGCCCAGCGCCGCAAGACGCTCCGGGCCGCGCTCTCCGGCTGGGCCGGGTCCGCGCCCGCCGCCGAGGCCGCGCTGACCGCCGCCGGGATCTCGCCGCAGGCGCGCGGCGAGTCGCTGACGGTGGAGGAGTTCGCCGCGATCGCGGAGCACAAGCCGGGGGTGTCGGCATGACCGCCACCGTCACCGTCCGCGTCCCCGCCAAGGTCAACGTCCAGCTGGCCGTGGGCGCCGCCCGGCCCGACGGCTTCCACGACCTGGCCAACGTCTTCCTCGCCGTCGGCCTGTACGACGAGGTCACCGCCGCGCCCGCCGACGAGCTGCGGATCACCTGCTCGGGCCCGGACGCCGCCCAGGTCCCGCTGGACGCCACCAACCTCGCCGCCCGCGCGGCCGTGGCCCTGGCCGAGCGGTACGGCGTCACGCCCGACGTCCATCTCCACATCGCCAAGGACATCCCGGTCGCGGGCGGCATGGCGGGCGGCAGCGCCGACGGGGCCGCCGCCCTGGTCGCCTGCGACGCCCTGTGGGGAACGGGCGCGAGCCGTGACGAACTGCTGGCCCTCTGCGCCGAGCTGGGCAGCGATGTGCCGTTCAGCCTGGTCGGCGGGGCCGCGCTCGGTACCGGCCGCGGCGAGAAGCTGACCCCTCTCGAGGTGGGCGGCGCCTTCCACTGGGTCTTCGCGGTGGCGGACGGAGGGCTGTCGACGCCCGCGGTGTACGGGGAGTTCGACCGGCTCACGGCGGGGGCGGAGATCCCCGAGCCGACCGCCTCGCCCGCCCTGCTGGCCGCCCTGCGCTCCGGCGACCCGGGCGCACTCGCCACGACCCTGGGCAACGACCTCCAGCCCGCCGCGCTCTCCCTGCGCCCCTCCCTCGCGGAGACGCTGGCGGCGGGCACGGAGGCGGGGGCGCTGGCCGCCCTGGTCTCGGGGTCCGGGCCGACGACGGCGTTCCTGGTGGCGGACGAGCCAGCGGCCCGCAAGGTGGCCGACGCGCTGCTGGCCTCCGGGACCTGCCGCAACGCGCGGGTCGCTCCGGCGCCCGCGCGGGGCGCGCACGTGGTGACGCCCTCCCCGTGAGCCGCTGAGGGCCGGGGAGGCTCAGCGGCCCGTCGTCCCGTCGACCAGTTCGCGCAGGATGTCCGCGTTGCCCGGTGCGCCTTCGACCTTCGCGGCGACGGAGGTACGGAGGTAGTCGAGGAAGCCCGGCAGGGTCTCGGCCTCGGTGGTGCCGGTGCGGGGCGGCGGGGTGTCGCGACGGCGGGCACGGTTTGCCACGGCGGTTCTCCTTCGTCTCCTCCGCGGACGGACTTCCCTCTCCGGGACGGCCGGTCAGGCGTCGGCGCGGCGGACGACGATCAGGACGTGGTCGGTGACCTCCGCGGTGGTGCCGTCCGGCCCGGTCGCGGTGCGGCGCGGGGCGTCGGCCCGCTCGACCGTCCAGTCGGCGGGGTCGAGCGCCAGTCCCTCCGCGACCTCCCGAGGGCTCGGGAAGCGGACGTCGGGGTCCTGGTTCCACGACCACGGCGCGGTCGAACCGTGGTCGACGACCAGCAGCCGCCCGCCGGGCCGCAGCGCCTGGGCGGCCCGGCGCAGGACGGCGGACCGGTCCAGGTCGAACGGGCTGTGCAGATAGTGCGCGGTGACCAGGTCGAACCCGCCGTCGGGGCCCTCGGGGAAGGACGCGCCCAGGTCGTGCCGTTCGGCGGTGACCCGGTCGGCCAGCCCGTGCGAGCGGGCCAGGGCGTTCAGCCGCTCGACGGCCACGGCCGAGAGGTCGACGGCGGTGACGCGCCACCCCCGCCGGGCCAGCCACAGCGTGTCGCCGCCCTCCCCGCAGCCCAGCTCCAGCGCCTCACCGGGCGGCAGGTCCGCGACCGTCTCGGTGAGGCGGACGTTCGGCCGGGGGTCGGTGGCGGCGGGCCGGGCCGCGTAGATGCCGTCCCAGGCGGTGCGGGCGTCGGCGGTGGTGTTCATGGGCGGGGCTCCTTGGCGCTGAGGCGGAGAAGGGGGTGCGCGCTCAGTCTTGCCAGGCCCGCCGCCGACCGCACGGGATCTTGCCGTTCTGGCAAGTCGCGTGCAGGAGCGGGGACGCGGACGGCAGCCAGGACACCGGTGGCGTCGCGCCCGCACGGGATGCGGGCGCCCGCACGGGCCGACCCGGACCGGACCTGATCACCGGACCCGGCCAGGGGGACGGTCCTACTGCCAGCGGTACGGTCGGACGCTCGGGTCGTACGAGCAGGTGACCGTCGTCCCGTTGGTGGCCTTGAGGGTGCGGCCGCGGTCGGCCTTGGGGCAGAACTGGCCGTCGACGACGGGGTGGCCGTTGGAGGTGCAGGCGTAACCCTGCTTGCCGTCGGGGCAGGTGGTCATCGAGCCGCCGACGGGCTTCGGCGCGGGCTTCTCGGGGGCCGGGGCGGGGGCCTGCGTGGTGGGCGCCGGCTTCGGCGCCGGCGGGGTGTAGGCAGGGTCGTTCTTCTGGTGCAGGTATCCGTTGAAGCTGGTCGTGCAGTCGTTGAAGTCCTTCGCGAGCCTGACCGTGACCGTGGTGGTGGCGTTGACCTCGGTGCCGGTCCGGGGGCTCGCGTCGCAGACGTACCAGCCGTCGTGGTCCGGGGGCAGGATGACGTCCTTGTGCTGGGCGGCGGGCTTCACCAGTGCGGTGGATATGTCCTGGCGGACCAGCTCGGCCCGGGCGTCCTCGTAGGTCTGGCTGTGCAGGGCGGGCATGACGGGATCGGGCGCGGGGGTGGGGGTCGGGCTGGGGGTGGGGTCGGCCGCCTGAGTGGTGGCGGACGGAGGCGGGGCCGTCGGGGTGCCGCTGTCGGCCTGCGTGGTGGAGCCGCCCGAGCAGCCGGCCAGGGCGAGCAGGCAGGCGAGGGCGACGGGGGCGAGGCGGCGAGGAATCCGCACGATGGTGGTACTCCGATTCAGGGGAACGGCGAACAGGGCGTACGCGTAAGGGGGTTGATCCCGGCGTCCGCCCGGCCGAGGAGTGGCTTCTGGCCCTGCTTACGCCTCCGGCGGCGGCCTGTCCAGATCTACCTCCCGGTAGGGAGGGGGCCCGGGAGGGGCCCGCCGCCCTCTCGCGTACTCAGGCGCCGAACTGCGTTCCTGCGGGCCCGGTTCCAGCGGCTGCCGCGCCCCACCGCGGTCTTCGTGCTGGTCCGGGGCGTCCTCGCGCTCCTCGTCCAACTGCTCGGCGGAGGCGGCGCGCTGACCGGGGTCACCCTGCGACTGGTGACCCAGCCGCTCTGGTTCATCGGGATCTACCTGGCGATGGTGGCGTTCACCCCGCCGCTGCCGAGGCTCCACGAGCGGTACGGCTGGGGCCTCTTCGCGGGGCTGGCGGGCGCGGCGGCGGGCAGTGCGTGGCAGCGATCAGCGCTGGTAGTGGTAGCGGCAGGCGGCGACACGCACCTCGTCGTCGACCACCTTGCAGATGAGCCGGTGCTCATCGGTGATGCGGCGCGACCAGTACCCCTGGAATCCGTGCTTCAGGGGCTCCGGCTCGCCCACGCCCTCGTTGCCGTTCCGGGCGCTGTCCTGGAGCAGCGTGTCGATCCGCGTGAGGATCTCGCGGTCCTGGTTCTGCCACCAGACGTAGTCGTCCCAGGCCGACTGATCCCACACGAACTTCACTACGGGATCCTGTACGTACAGGAAAACCGTATCGCGCTTCCCCGGTGCCCGGGCCGCGCCACCGGCCCCCCTCCGCCGGGCCGTACCCTGGGAGGGTCGATCAACCCCCTGGGCAGGAGTGAAATGGCCGTCAATCTGGTCAATGTCGAGCAGGTCAGCAAGGTGTACGGCACCCGTGCCCTGCTCGACGGTGTATCCCTCGGGGTCTCCGAGGGCGACCGGATCGGTGTCGTGGGCCGCAACGGGGACGGCAAGACCACCCTCATCCGGATGCTCGCCAAACTGGAGGAGGCGGACAGCGGCCGTGTCACCCACAACGGGGGGCTGCGGCTCGGCGTGCTCACCCAGCACGACTCGCTGGACCCGAAGGCCACCATCCGCCAGGAGGTCATCGGGGACCTGGCCGACCACGAGTGGGCCGGCAGCGCCAAGATCCGGGACGTGCTCACCGGGCTCTTCGGCGGTCTCGCCCTCCCCGGCTTCGAGCACGGGCTCGACACCGTCATCGCCCCGCTCTCCGGCGGCGAGCGCCGCCGTATCGCGCTGGCCAAGCTCCTCATCGAGGAGCAGGACCTGATCGTCCTGGACGAGCCCACCAACCACCTCGACGTCGAGGGCATCTCCTGGCTCGCCGGCCATCTGCGCGCCCGCCGCTCCGCCCTCGTCTGCGTCACCCACGACCGGTGGTTCCTCGACCAGGTCTGCACCCGCATGTGGGACGTCCAGCGCGGCACCGTCCACGAGTACGAGGGCGGCTACAGCGACTACGTCTTCGCCCGCGCCGAGCGGGAGCGCATCGCCGCCACCGAGGAGGCCAAGCGGCAGAACCTCATGCGCAAGGAGCTGGCCTGGCTGCGCCGCGGTGCCCCGGCCCGCACCTCCAAGCCGCGCTACCGCATCGAGGCCGCCAACGAGCTGATCGCCGACGTGCCGCCGCCGCGCGACACCAGCGAGCTGATGAAGTTCGCCAACGCCCGCCTCGGCAAGACCGTCTTCGACCTGGAGGACGTGACCGTCCAGGCCGGGCCCAAGACCCTGCTCACCCACCTCACCTGGCAGCTCGGCCCCGGCGACCGCATCGGCCTCGTGGGCGTCAACGGCGCCGGCAAGACCTCGCTGCTCCGCGCCCTCGCCGAGGCCGCCCGAACCCAGGGCGAGACCCAGCCCGCCGCAGGGAAGGTCGTCGTCGGCAAGACCGTCAGGCTCGCCTACCTCTCCCAGGAGGTCCACGAGCTGAACCCGAACCTCCGCGTCCTGGAGGCCGTCCAGCAGGTCCGCGACCGGGTCGACCTCGGCAAGGGCCGCGAGATGACCGCCGGGCAGCTCTGCGAGAAGTTCGGCTTCACCAAGGAGAAGCAGTGGACGCCCGTCGGGGACCTCTCCGGCGGTGAGCGCCGCCGCCTCCAGATCCTGCGGCTCCTGATGGACGAGCCCAACGTCCTCTTCCTCGACGAGCCCACCAACGACCTGGACATCGAGACCCTCACCCAGCTGGAGGACCTCCTCGACGGCTGGCCCGGATCGATGATCGTGATCTCCCACGACCGGTTCTTCATCGAGCGCACCACCGACCGGGTGATGGCCCTCCTCGGTGACCGTGCCCTGCGGATGCTGCCGCGCGGCATCGACGAGTACCTGGAGCGCAGGCAGCGCATGGAGGAGACGGCCACCCCCTCCGCCGCCCCCGTGCGGGAGGCCTCCGCCGCCCCGGCGGCCCCCGCGCTCTCCGCACAGGAGGCCCGCGCCGCGAAGAAGGAGTTGCAGAAGGTCGAGCGCCAGCTCGACAAGATCTCGACCCGGGAGACCGCGCTGCACCAGCAGATCGCGGAGAACGCCACCGACTTCGAGAAGGTCGCCAAGCTCGACGCCGAACTCCGTGAACTCGTCACCGAGCGCGACGAGCTGGAGATGCGCTGGCTGGAGCTGGCCGAGGACGCCTGAGAGCCGAGGGCCCGGCCTGCGCACCGGGACGCGTCGAGTGCGCCGGAGCGCCCCTTCCTCGAGGCGGTGGTGGGCTGCTCCGGCGGACGGCCGGTGCTGCTCCGGCCGTACACCAGCGGGGGCGACGACCAGCAGGAGAAGTCCACCGTCTCGATGCCCGCCTCCGGTGACTGACCGTCACCTCCCCTGGGTCGTAACGAGGGCATCACGGCGCGGTTCTCCCTTGGGAACAGGGGGCGGACCGATCCGGTGTTCGATGGCGGGCGGGTGGTACAAAGAAGCCCCGCCCGACTGTCGTAACACCGCGGAATCCATGCCCGATTCGCTCCTTTCCGAGAGGGATTGACCTCTTCGGAATCGCGGGGGAGACCGGATCGGACACCGGACCGCACGAAGGGGGACGTGCTGATGAGCCAGCCGCCCAGCCAGCAACCGCCGCAGGGAGGCTTCGGGGCTCCGCAGGAGCCGCCGCAGGGGACTCCTCAGCCGCCGCAGGCCCCGGCCCAGCCGCCGCAGGCCCCGCCGCCGGGCCCGCCCGCCCAGGCCCCGTCGGCCCCGCAGCCTCCGGCCGGGCAGCCCGCCCCGCCGCAGACGCCGCCCCCGGGCGACCCGGCGTACGGCTACCCGCAGGCACCCCCGGCCCAGCCCGGCTACGGCTACCCCCAGGCACCGGGGCAGGCGCCCGGTCAGGCTCCGGGCCAGGCCCCCGGCCCGTACGGTCAGGCCCCCGGTCCCTACGGTCAGCCGCCCTCCTCCCCGTACGGCCAGCAGCCCGGCCCCTACGGTCAGCCCGCACCCGGTCCCTACGGTCAGCCCACGCAGCCCGGTTACGGCTTCCCGCAGCAGCAGTACCCCGGCGCACCCGCCCCCAGCAAGCCCGGCGGCTCCGGGACGTTCAACGGGAAGACCGGCATCCTCGCCGCCGCGGCCGTCGCCGTCGTCCTGCTCGTCGGCGCGGGCGCCTGGTACGTGGTGAGCGACAGCGGCGACGACCCCAAGAAGCCGGTCGCGGCCCCGAGCGGCGACGCCAAGGCGCCCGAGACGCCCAGCGCGTCCCCCACCGTGGACGAGGGCGACGGCACCGGCGGCGGCCGGGAGACCGACGACGACCTCAACGCCGGGCGCAAGCCGGGCGAGGCCAAGGTCGCCTGGCTCCAGAAGAACGACGTCGACCTGCCGCGCAACGGCGGCGAGATCTACGGCCCCTGGTACGTCGGAGACACCATGGTCACCGCTCTGTACCGCGGCGTCTCCGGCTACGCGGTCGCCGACGGCAAGAAGAAGTGGACCGTCGACCTCCCCGCCGACATCTGCGCCACCCCCAACACGGTGGCTCCCGACGGCAAGACCGTCATCGCCATCAAGAACGGCACCACGGACCGGTCCACCTGCTCCGTGCTGCAGATGATCGACCTCAACACCGGCAAGGCCGGCTGGAAGACCGAGGTCAAGAAGGCCGGCGCCTTCGACCTGATCTCCGACATCGGCCTCGCGATCAGCGGGAACACGGTCACCGCCGGACGGACCAGCTACTCCAGCGCGTACCGGGTCAGCGACGGCGAGGAACTGTTCGGTACTCCGTCGGGCAACTGCAAGACCTTCGCCTTCGCCGGAGGCCCGAAGCTGATCGCCGCCGCGAACTGCCGCACCGGTGACAGCGACGAGCCGCAGCACGAGCTCCAGGAGCTCGACCCAGCCAGCGGCAAGCCCAAGTGGACCTACCAGCCGCCGCGCGGCTGGGAGATCAAGAAGGTCTACTCGGTGAGCCCGCTCGTGGTCTCGCTCGACAACAAGAAGAAGAAGCAGTGGTCGATCGCCGCGTTCACCGAGAACGGCAAGCTCCGCTCCCAGATGAGCCCGGCCAAGAATGACACGGTCGTCGCCAACTGCGGCGGTGCGTTCGCGGTCTTCGGCCAGAAGCTCGAAGGGTGCACCGGGGTCGTCGCCGGCGCCGACACCTTCTACATGGCCACCAAGGCCGAGGGGTCCGGCTCCGAGCGGACGAACAAGGTCGTCGCCTTCGACCTGAACACGGGCAAGCCCAAGTGGACGGCGCCCGCCCCGGCCGAGCGCTCCGTGACCCCGGTCCGGATGGACGGCGGCAAGCTGGTGCTCTACATGGAGCCGCGGTACGACAAGCCCGGCGCCATGCTCACGCTCCCGCCGACCGGCGGCTCCACCAGCGTCCTGCTCCAGCACCCGGAGCGGACCAACCGGATCGAGAACAGCCTCTTCGGCGGGCTCTCCGCCCGGTACGAGGACGGGCGTTCCTACATCCTCCCCAAGCGGCTCAGCGGCCGTGACGACGGGGAGATGGAGCAGGCGACGGCGCTGGTGTTCTCCAAGTGACCGCCGTCCCGACGGCATCCGCAACCCCCACACCACTCCCGTCTCCTGAGGTACGTACGCGATGACCCAGCCGCCGCAGCCCCCCAACGACCCCCAGGGCCAGTCCCCGGACCAGCCCCCGGGCCAGTCGCCTGCCCAGCCTCCGGCGGGCCCCCCGGCCGGTGGTCCGCCCGCCTCCCCGCCCTCCGGCGGGTTCGGGGCCCCGCAGGACCCGCCGCCCGGCGGGTTCGGTGAGCCGACCCCGCCGCCCTCGGACCCCTTCGCCAAGCAGCCCCCGCCCGCGGCCCCGCCCACCCCGCCGGCCGGCGGCTACGGCTCCCCGCCCACCCCGCCCGCCGGGGGTTACGGCTCTCCGCAGCCCGGCTACCCCACCCCGCCGGCCCCGCAGCCCAACGGCTACGGCTACCCGCAGGCCGCCCAGCCCGGCTACGGCTACCCGCAGGGCGCCCCCGGCCAGCCGGGCCAGCCCGGCTACCCGGCTCAGCAGGGCCAGCCGGGATACCCGGGCGCCCAGCCCGGCTACGGCTACCCCACCCAGCCGATGTACGGCGCCCCGCAGCCCGGGCCGGGCGGTGACGGCAACGGCGGCAAGAAGTTCAGCACCCAGATGCAGATCATCGTCGCCGCGGCCGTCGCCGTGGTGCTGATCATCGGCGCGGCCGTCGTCTACAGCGCCACCAAGGACGACGGAGACAAGGGCGACCAGGCGTCCACCTCGTCCGGCTCCACCGGCGGCGAGGGCAAGGACGGCAAGGACGGCGAGGGCAAGGGCGGCGAGGGCGGTCTGCCCGGCGGGGTCGAGAAGGCCCCCGGCAACACCAACGCCAAGGTCGCCTTCCAGCTCCTGCAGCCGGAGGTCACCCAGGTCACGTCGGTCAAGGGCTCCTGGCTCACCGACAAGGCGTACGTGAAGTCCGGCGCGGGAGAGGTCGTCGCCTACGACCGGGACAAGGGCACCAAGCTCTGGTCCGTGCCGGTGGCCGGCGAGGTCTGCGGCGCCTCCCGCCACATGACCAAGGACTACCGGACGGCGATCCTCTTCAAGGAGGGCAAGCCGACCGCCGAGAAGAAGTACCCGGCGTGCAACCAGGTCGGCGTGGTGGACATGGCGGCGGGCAAGCTGCTGTGGAGCAAGTCCGTCACCTCCGCCACCGGTGGCGACCGGCCCGTCCAGTTCGACGAGGTCACGCTCAGCGGGACCACCGTCGCGGCGGGCGGCACCTCGGGCGGCGCGGCCTTCAAGCTGGAGGACGGCGCCGAGCTGTGGAAGCCGAAGGTCGACGGCAACCGCTGCTACGACACGGGGTACGCCGGTGGTGAAGCCCTCGCCGTGGTGCGCAAGTGCGGCTCGTACGACAGCCCGCAGCTCTCCATCCAGATGCTGAACCCGGCGACCGGCGCGCCGCTCTCCTCGTTCGACATGCCCGCCGGCGTCGACTACGCCTCCGTCGTCTCCACCAAGCCGCTGGTGGTCGCGGCCAACGTCGGTGACACCGCGAGCGACGGCAGCGGCATCTCCGACTTCTTCTCGATCGACGCGGCCACCGGCAAGCTGATCATGAGGATCTCCGCCGACGCGGAGAAGTACGCGGCACGCTGCCGCTCCACCGACGTGGAGAGCTGCCAGGGGGTGGCCGTCGGCAACAACCGGCTGTACCTGCCGACCGAGGACCACGACGGAACGGGCGAGTACGGCAAGACCAACGAGATCGTCGCCTTCGACCTGACCACCGGCAAGCTGCTGGGCGGCCGGGCGGACGCGGGCGACCGCTACTCCCTGACCCCGCTGCGGATGGACGGCACCAGCGTCATCGCGTACAAGCGGCCCCCGTACGACAAGGGCGGTCAGATCGTCTCCATCGACGGCGAGACCTTCAAGCAGACGCTGCTGATGGAGAATCCGGCCGACGAGACGGTGCGGCGGGCGGAGACCAGCTTCTCCATCGACCACTCCGAAGTCCTCTACGGCGAGGGCCGGTTCTACCTGGCGAAGCAGCTCATCAGCGAGCGCCGCGACAGCCAGGCGGACGAGAAGCTCTACCTCTCGCTGGCCTTCCGCACCGAGTGACGCACCCCGCCGGGTGACACACCCGGCCTCTCCCGATCAGCCCTGCCGGACGGCCACCGTCCGGCAGGGCTGATCGGCTTCCGCCGTCCTTCCCGCTCAAGTGGGCCCGAACGGCATGGAATTCGGCCTACCGGGAGGCTTCTCCCGCGTACGGGGCACAGAGTGCCGAACGAGCGTGTAGCTTGCCGGGGCAGAAGCCCGGGGGCCGGAATCCAGGGCGTACAGGGGCACTTGGGGAGCTTTGTCGATGAGCGTGCGGCTCATGGTGGTCGACGACCACCGCCTGCTGGCGGAGGCACTCGCCTCGGCGCTGAAACTGCGGGGGCACCGGGTGCTCGCGGCCGCCGCCCCGACGGCCGGGTCGGCGGAGCTGGTGGTCGGCAGGGCCCCGGAGGTCTGCCTCTTCGGTACGGCGTCGCCCGCCGCGCCGGGGGTCTTCGACCCGATCGTGCGCATCGTCCAGGAGCGTCCCCAGGTGGCGGTGGTGGTGCTCGGCCCGGTTCCGAGCCCGCGCGGGATCGCCGCGGCCTTCGTGGCCGGAGCGGCGGGGTACGTCCGGCACGACGAGCGCATCGAGGGCGTGGAGCGGGCGATGCTGAAGGCGCGGGCGGGGGAGAGCGCCATCGCCCCGCCGCTCCTGCGCGGCGCCTTCGCGGAGCTGCTCGACCCGGCGGCCCGGCCCGACGACGAGGGCCGCCGGCTGCTGAGGATGCTGACCCCGCGCGAGGCGGAGGTCCTGGTCCGGGTCGCCGAGGGCGAGGACACCCGGCTGATCGCCGCCGGGATGCGGATCGCACCGAGCACCGCCCGCACGCACGTCCAGCGGGTCCTGATGAAGCTGGGCGTCGGCTCCCGGCTGGAGGCGGCCGCCCTCGCCGCCCGCACCGGACTGCTGGACCGGGCGGCGGGCGACGCCGACGGTACAGCCCACCACGGCCACTCCGGCTGCGCCCCCGGCTCGCGCGGCCCCTCCGGTTCGCAGGCGGGCGCCGCCGGCGTGTGAGCCGGGCGCGGCTTCCCGGGAGAGCGGGAGGCCGAGGCCGAGCGCGGTGACGGGAACAGCGCGTGCGAGCCGCGCGGCCTGCGAGCGAGCCCCACGTGACGCGTACGGGGCGCCCCCGGGCTGCGCCCGGCCATTTGACGGAGATGTTGGCTTGTGATTAATTATGTTTGCTTGTGTTGATTGAGGGGGTGGAGGGTGCTGGTGAAGAAGACGGTTACACGCCTGGCCGACGGCCGTGAGCTGATCTACTACGACTCCCTCGACAGCACCGCCCGGAGCGCCGTCGACCGGCGCCCGCTCGATGCCGTCGCCACCTCCTCGGAGATCCGCCACGACCCGCTGCTCGGGGACGCGGTCGTCATCGCCTCGCACCGCCAGGCCCGCACCTACCACCCGCCCGCCGACGCCTGCCCGCTCTGCCCCTCCCGGGACGGCCGCCTCGGCGAGATCCCCGACAGCCGCTACGACGTCGTCGTCTTCGAGAACCGCTTCCCCTCCCTCGCCGGCGACTCCGGCCGCTGCGAGGTCGTCTGCTTCACCTCCGACCACGACGCGTCCTTCGCCGACCTCACCGAGGAGCAGGCCGCGCTCGTCCTCGCCGCCTGGACCGACCGCACCGCCGCCCTGGGCGCCCTCGACCAGGTCACCCAGGTCTTCTGCTTCGAGAACCGCGGCGCCGAGATCGGCGTCACCCTCGGCCACCCGCACGGCCAGATCTACGGCTACCCCTTCGTCACCCCGCGCACCGAGCTGATGCTCCGCTCCGCCGCCCGCCACCGCGCGGAGCACGGGGGCAACCTCTTCGACGACGTGGTGGCCCGCGAGGAGAGGGACGGCAGCCGGATCGTCCTCGCCACCGACGACTGGATCGCCCATGTCCCGTACGCGGCGCGCTGGCCCTACGAGGTCCACCTCCACCCCCGCCGCCGCGTCCCCGACCTGACCGTGCTCGACGAGGCGGCACGGGCCGAGTTCCCCCGGGTCTACCTGGAACTGCTGGGGCGCTTCGACCGGATCTTCGGGCCGGGCGAGCCGCCCACCCCGTACATCTCCGCCTGGCACCAGGCGCCGTTCCGGGTCTCGGGCCGGGAGGAGTTCGCGCTGCACCTGGAGCTTTTCACCATCCGCCGCACATCCGGCAGACTGAAGTTCCTGGCGGGTTCCGAATCGGGCATGGGCGTGTTCATCAACGACGTGCCTCCGGAGGCCGCAGCCCAGCGACTGCGAGAGGTAGCGAGCACGTGAGCAACCCGAAGAAGAAGTACCTGGTCACCGGCGGCGCCGGCTACGTCGGCAGCGTGGTCGCCCAGCATCTGCTGGAGGCCGGGCACGCGGTGACCGTCCTGGACGACCTCTCCACCGGATTCCGCGAGGGCGTCCCGGCAGGTGCCACCTTCGTCGAGGGACGCATCCAGGACGCCGCCCGCCACCTCGACCCCTCCTTCGACGGCGTCCTGCACTTCGCCGCCTTCTCCCAGGTCGGGGAGTCCGTCGTGAACCCCGAGAAGTACTGGGTCAACAACGTCGGCGGCACCACCGCCCTCCTCGCCGCCATGCGCGAGCACGGCGTCCGCACCCTGGTCTTCTCCTCCACCGCCGCCACCTACGGCGAGCCGGTCTCCAGCCCCATCACCGAGACCGACCCCACCGCCCCCACCAGCCCCTACGGCGCCTCCAAGCTCGCCGTCGACCACATGATCAGCGGCGAGGCCACCGCCCACGGCCTGGCCGCCGTCTCGCTGCGCTACTTCAACGTCGCCGGGGCGTACGGCAGCTGCGGCGAGCGCCACACCCCCGAGTCCCACCTCATCCCCCTCGTCCTCCAGGTCGCCCTCGGCAAGCGGGAGTCGATCAACGTCTTCGGTGACGACTACCCCACCCCCGACGGCACCTGCGTGCGCGACTACATCCACGTCGCGGACCTCGCGGAGGCCCACCTCCTCGCCCTGGACGCCGCCGCCCCCGGCGAGCACCTGATCTGCAACCTCGGCAACGGCAACGGCTTCTCCGTACGCGAGGTCATCGAGACCGTCCGCAAGGTCACCGGCCACCCGATCCCCGAGACCCCGGCTCCGCGCCGCGGCGGCGACCCCGCCGTCCTCGTCGCATCCGCCGCCACCGCCACCGAACGCCTGGGCTGGCAGCCCTCCCGCGCCGACCTGGCCGAAATCGTCGCCGACGCCTGGGAGTTCGCCCGCCGAGAGGAACCCGCCACCGCATGACCGACACCGCCGGACCGTCGAGCGAGTACGGGCACGGGGCCGAGCCGTCCACCACCTTCACCACGCTGTACGGGGCCGAGCCCCACGGGGTGTGGGCGGCACCGGGGCGGGTGAACCTCATCGGTGAGTACACCGACGTCAACGACGGCTTCGTGATGCCGCTCGCCCTCCCGCACACCGCCCGCGCCGCCGTCGCCCCGCGCACGGACGGCGTCCTGCGGCTGTACTCCACCGACGTGCCCGGCGGCGTCGTCTCCCTCCGCGTCGACGAGCCGGCCCCGCGCTCCGGCCACGGCTGGGCCGCCTACCCGGCGGGTGTGGTCTGGGCGCTGCGTGCGGCCGGCCACCCGGTGACCGGCGCGGACATCGCCCTGGCCTCCACCGTCCCCGCCGGCGCCGGGCTCTCCTCGTCCGCCGCCCTGGAGACCGTCACCGCGCTCGCCCTCGACGACCTCTTCGGGCTCGGCCTGAGCCGACCCGAACTCGCCGCCATCGGCCGCCGCGCCGAGAACGACTTCGTCGGCGTGCCCTGCGGGATCATGGACCAGATGGCGTCGGCCTGCTGCACCGAGGGCCACGCCCTCCATCTGGACACCCGTGACATCACCCTGCGCCAGGTCCCCTTCGACCTGGCCGCCCAGGGCCTCACGCTCCTGGTCGTCGACACCCGGGTCAAGCACGCGCTCGGGGACGGGGCGTATGCGGAGCGCCGGGCGGGCTGCGAGGAGGGCGCCCGGCTGCTGGGCATCCCCACCCTGCGGGACCTCCCTTACGGCGACCTCCCCGCGGCCCTCGCCACGCTCGCCGGAGCCGGGGCGAACGAGTCCGTCATCCGCTACGTCACCCATGTCGTCGGCGACAACCGCCGGGTGGAGCAGGTCGCCGCCCTGCTCGACGCGGGTGAGGTGCGGGCGGCGGGCCCGGTCCTCAACGAGGGCCACCGCTCACTCCGGGACGATCTGCGGGTCTCCTGCCCCGAGTTGGACCTCGCCGTCGCCGCGGCCCAGGAGGCCGGGGCGCTCGGCGCGCGCATGACCGGGGGCGGCTTCGGCGGCTCCGCGATCGTGCTGGCGGAGGCGGCGGAGGCCGACGCGGTGGCCGAGGCCGTCACCCGGGCGTTCGCCCGGGCGGGCCACACGGCGCCGGGGATCTTCGCCGCCGTCCCGTCGGCCGGAGCCCGCCGCCTGAGCTGAACTCCCGTACAGGCGGACGGAGTCCGGACCTCTCGGGGCGGCGCAGGGCGTCAGGCGAGTGGTTTGGCGAGGATGAACTCCGTGACGCCCGGCGGATAGTCCTCGACCCGGCCGATCTCCTCGTACCCCCGCTTCCGGTAGAACTCCGGGGCCTGGAAGTCCCAGGTCTCCAACCGGGCGCGGGTGCAGGCCCGTTCGGTGCGGGCCACCCGCTCGGCCTCGGCCAGCAGCCGTGAACCGAGGCCGGAGCCGCGGTGGCGGGCGTCCACCCAGAGCAGGTCCACATGGAGCCAGTACGCCCAGGTCCGCCCGGTCAGCCCGCCCGCGAGCGCGCCCTCCCGGTCCAACGCCCACACTTCCAGCGGGACTTCGGGCTCGGCGGGGGTGGAGAGCAGGGCTCGCAGACCGGCCGAGGCGGCGACGTTGTCCTCCTGGAGCCGCTTGCTCAACAGCCGGTGACGCTCTTTGTCCACTTCTGTCTCAAGACGGAACATGCACCCCACCCTAAACAGGCCGACCACCGCCCCGGGCCATCAGTTCCGCGAATTCCCCTCCGCCCGGGGCCCCCGCCCGTACGCTGATCCCAGCGCCGGTGGGGGCCGGTGCCGAATCAGGGGGCGAGAGAGTCGGGTACGGCGCCCGGGGCGGGGTGGCGGGCGGTGCGGACGACGGCGGTCGGCGCACCCGGGTCCACCGGCACGGACGGCCAGGGGGCCGTCCGCAAGGTTCCGGGCGTCGTACCCGCAGCTGTCCGCCCCGCCGATGGGGGTCTCTCTGTGGCTCGAATCCGGGTTCTGGTGGTCGACGACCACCGCATCTTCGCCGAATCGCTCGCGGCGGCCCTCGCGGCCGAACCGGACGTGGACGTGGCGGCGGCGGGCAGCGGCCCGGCCGCCCTGCGCGCCCTGGAGCGGGCCGCCGCCGAGGCGCGCCCGTACGACGTGATCCTGGTCGACGCCGAGCTGGGCGCCCTCGCCCCCGACGGCGGGGACACGGCCATCCCGCCGCCCCGGCAGCCAGAGCCCGGGACGGCCGGGGGGATCGCGCTGGTCGCCGGGGTCCGAGCGGCCCGGCCGGGCGTCCGCTCGGTGGTGCTCGCGGAGAAGGACGACCCCCGGTGCGCCGCCCGCGCCCTCCAGGCGGGGGCCTTGGGGTGGGTCGCCAAGGACTGCTCCCTCCAGCGGCTGCTCACGGTGGTCCGGGGCGTGCTGCGCGACGAGACGCATCTGCCGCCGGCCCTGCTGACCGGGGTGCTGCGGGAGCTGACGGCGACCCGTAAGCACCGCACCGAGAGCCAGCAGCTGGTGGAGTCCCTGACCCCGCGCGAGCACGAGGTGCTGCGCTGCATGGTGGCCGGGCTCGGCCGGAAGGCGGTCGCGGAGCGGCTGTTCCTCTCCCCGCACACGGTCCGCACCCATGTGCAGAACGTGCTGGGCAAGCTCGGGGTGCACTCGACGCTGGCCGCCGTGGCGCTGGCCCGGCGGGCGGGGGTCGGCCCGGCGGAGCCGGTGGCAACGGCCCGGCTAGCCGGGGATGTTGTCGAACGGGGCGGTCAACTGGCGTAGCAGATCTGCCAGTTCACCGCGCTGGTGGCGGGACAGCTCGCCGAGGATGGCCCGCTCCTGGTCGAGCAGCCCGGCCAGCGACTGGTCGGCCTTGTCGCGCCCCTCGGCGGTCAGCCGGACGAGCACCCCGCGTCGGTCGTTGGGGTCGGGCAGTCGCTCGACCAGGTTCTTCTTGGTGAGCCGGTCGATGCGGTTGGTCATCGTGCCCGAGGTGACCAGGGTCTGGGTGAGCAGCTGGCCGGGGGAGAGCTGGTACGGGGGGCCGGCCCGGCGCAGCGAGGTGAGCACGTCGAACTCCCACGGCTCCAGGTGGTGCTCGGCGAACGCTATGCGGCGGGCCCGGTCGAGGTGGCGTGCCAGGCGGGAGACGCGACTGAGCACCTCGAGTGGTTCCACATCGAGGTCGGGGCGCTCGCGGCGCCATGCAGCGACCAGTCGGTCGACCTCGTCCTCCATGCCGATCAGTGTAGAGGGTCTGTCGACATGAAGTCTCTTGAATTCAAGTCTCTTGACATCAAGAGACTTGGCGGGGGACCCTGTCCTCCATGACACCGACCCCCGAACCCACCTGGGATCCGCGGCAGTACCTGCGCCACGCGGACCACCGCACCCGCCCCTTCCGGGACCTCCTGACCCGGATCGGGGACCTCCCCGGCCACCCCGCACCCCGGATCGCGGACCTCGGCTGCGGCGCCGGAAACGTCACCGCCCTGCTCGCCGACCGCTGGCCGCAGGCCCGTATCACCGGCTACGACAGCTCTCCGCAGATGCTCACCGAAGCCGCCGCCCACGCCCGCCCGCCCCAGCTCGACTTCGTCGAGGCCGACGCGCTGACCTGGACGCCCACCGAGACGTACGGGCTGATCGTCTCCACCTCCGCGCTCCAGTGGATTCCCGGCCACGCCGACCGCTTCCCCCGCTGGATCGACGCCCTGGCCCCCGGCGGCACCCTCGCCTTCCAGGTCCCCGGCAACTTCACCGCCCCCAGCCACACGCTCCTGGCCCGCCTCCGCGACTCCGACCGCTGGCGCCCCCGCCTCCACGGCGTCGGCGACCGCACCGCCGCGGTCCTGGACCCCGTCGACTACCTCACCCGCCTCCGGGACCTCGGCTGCACCGCGGATGTCTGGGAGACCACCTACCTCCAGACCCTGCACGGCGAGGACGCGGTCCTGGACTGGGTCAAGGGCACCGCCCTGCGCCCCGTCCTCACCACCCTGGCCGACGACCCCGAGGCCCGCGACGCCTTCCTCACCGACTACCGCGACCTGCTGCGCGAGGCCTACCCGCCAGGCCCGTACGGCACGGTCTTCCCGTTCCGCCGCATCTTCGCGGTAGCCCGCAAGGAGAACCGATGACCGCCTCTGTCGGCCTCGCCGCCGTCGACCACGTCCAGCTCGCCGCCCCGCCCGGCTCCGAGGACGCCCTGCGCGCCTTCTACGCCGACGCCCTGGGCATGACCGAGATCCCCAAACCCCCGGTGCTCGCCGCCCGCGGCGGCTGCTGGTTCGCCGCGGGCCCCGTCCAGCTCCACCTGGGCGTCGAGGAGGACTTCCACCCCGCGAAGAAGGCCCACCCGGGCCTGCGCGTGACGGGGATCGTGGAGTACGCGGCCCGCCTGGAGGCCCGCGGAATCCGCACGGAATGGGACGACGACCTCCCCGGCCACCGCCGGTTCTACGCCCACGACCCGGCCGGCAACCGCCTGGAGTTCCTGGAGCCGGAGCCTCCGGCGGGGTGAGCCCTACAGCTCCTTGAGCGCGTCCGCCGAGATGCCGATGTCCACGGGGAACGGCACACCCGTCTTCAGCCGGTCGTGGTGGATGCCCGTCAGTGCGTACGCCTTCGTCACCGGGTCCAGCTCGTAGACCCGCACGACGGGGTGCTGGTCGGTGCCCGTCATCTCCACCAGCCAGAAGTGCGGGATGCCGGCGGTGGCGTACTTGTGGGGCTTGGCCTATCAGCCGCGGTCAGCTCTTCCGGTGCCCTATCAGCCGCGGCTTCGCCTCCAGGTTCTCCAGCCCGTGCCAGCACAGGTTCACCAGATGGGCGGCCACCTCCGCCTTCTTCGGCTTGCGGACGTCCAGCCACCACTGGCCGGTCAGCGCCACCATGCCCACCAGCGCCTGCGCGTACAGGGGGGCCAGCTTCGGGTCGAAACCGCGGGCCTTGAACTCCAGACCGAGGATGTCCTCCACCTGCGTGGCGATATCGCTGATCAGCGACGCGAACGTGCCCGTCGACTGGGCCACCGGCGAGTCCCGGACCAGGATCCGGAAACCGTCCGTGTACGACTCGATGTAGTCCAGCAGGGCGAACGCCGCCTGCTCCAGCAGCTCGCGCGGATGGCCCGCCGTGAGCGCGCCCGTCACCATGTCCAGCAGCTGGCGCATCTCGCGGTCGACCACCACCGCGTACAGCCCCTCCTTGCCGCCGAAGTGCTCGTACACCACCGGCTTGGAGACCCCGGCGCGGGAGGCGATCTCCTCCACCGACGTGCCCTCGAACCCCTTGTCGGCGAAGAGGGCCCGGCCGATGTCCAGCAGCTGCTCGCGACGCTCCTTGCCCGTCATCCGGACCCGCCGGGCCCGCCGGGAGGACGGAGGTCTGCTCTTCTCGCTGCTGGAGTCGGTCGCCACGTCGTCAATCATGCCGGGTCGGCCGGTACGGGCGTGCGCCGGGAGGCGATCCGGTCCGCGTCGGGCCAGCGCACGTCATAGGCCCATCCCAGCTTCTCGAACCAGCGGATCAGCCGGGCGCTGGAGTCGATCTGCCCCCGCATCACCCCGTGCCGCGCACTCGTCGGGTCCGCGTGGTGCAGGTTGTGCCACGACTCGCCGCACGAGAGCACCGCCAGCCACCACACGTTGCCCGAACGGTCACGGGACTTGAAGGGGCGCTTGCCCACCGCGTGGCAGATCGAGTTGATCGACCACGTCACGTGGTGCAGCAGCGCCACCCGTACCAGCGAACCCCAGAAGAACGCCGTCGCCGCACCCCACCACGACATCGTCACCAGGCCGCCCACCAGGGGCGGGATCGCCAGCGACACGATGGTGAAGGTCAGGAAGTGGCGCGAGATCCCCCGGATCGCCGGGTCCTTGATCAGATCGGGGGCGTACTTCTGCTGCGGGGTCCGCTCCTCGTCGAACATCCATGCGATGTGGGCCCACCAGAGCCCCTTCATCAGGGCCGGCAGGCTCTCCCCGAACCGCCACGGCGAATGCGGGTCGCCCTCCGCGTCCGAGAACTTGTGGTGCTTGCGGTGATCGGCCACCCACCGCACCAGAGGCCCCTCCACCGCCAGCGACCCCATCACGGCCAGCGCGATCCGTAGCGGACGCCTCGCCTTGAACGAACCGTGCGTGAAGTACCGGTGGAAACCGATCGTGATCCCGTGGCAGCCGATGAAGTACATCGCCACCAGCAGCCCGATGTCGAGCCAGCTCACCCCCCACCCCCACGCCAGCGGCACCGCCGCCAGCAGAGCGATGAACGGCACCACGATGAACGCCAGCAGCGCGAACTGCTCGATCGACCGCTTCTGGTCCCCGCCCAGCGTGGCGGGGGGAAGGGCGGCAGCGGGAGCGGCGGCGGAGGAAGAGGACGGGCCCGTCTCGTCGAGGACATCGGGAGAGGACGGCATAGAGGGATACCTCGGAGGGTGAGGAAGCAGTTCCGGACGGCCGTGGCTACGGTTCCGTAACCTACGGCTTGGTAAGTATGGCAGTGACGGGGCCCACAACACGAGAGGCCGGTCCAGCCCGTCACCCGCGGTACCCCGCGCCTCCCGCGGGGTAGGGCACCCATGCCGACGGCATCCGCCCGCACCCCGCCAGGGCAGCGGACACACCGAAGGCGACGACACCTATCCTGGGAGGGTCGGACAGCGCGGTCCGCACCCGCTCGCCGGGGCGTGGCACCAGCACCCGCTGCCGTGCCACAGGGCCCCGGCACCCCGCCACGCGCTCTCCCACCGCCACCGCCACCGGGAGACGCCGAAGCGACGCACCTCCTCATTCACTGCAAGGAGCCGCACACTGTGAGCAGTGCCGACCAGACCCCCGCCGCCGCCAACACCGAGCTGCGCGCCGACATCCGCCGCCTCGGCGACCTCCTCGGCGAAACCCTCGTACGCCAGGAAGGCCAGGAACTCCTCGACCTCGTCGAACGAGTACGCGCCCTGACCCGCACCGACGGCGAAGCCGCCGCCGAACTCCTCGGCGACACGGCCCTGGAGACCGCCGCACAGCTCGTGCGCGCCTTCTCCACCTACTTCCACCTCGCCAACGTCACCGAGCAGGTGCACCGCGCCCGCGAGATGCGCGACCGCCGCGCGGCCGAGGGCGGCCTGCTGGCCCGCACCGCCGACCGGCTCAAGGACGCCGACCCCGAGCACCTGCGCGAGACGGTCAGGAACCTCAACGTGCGGCCCGTCTTCACCGCCCACCCCACCGAGGCCGCCCGCCGCTCCGTCCTCAACAAGCTCCGCCGCATCGCGGAACTGCTGGAGACCCCGGTCATCGAGGCCGACCGCCGCCGCCACGACCTCCGGCTCGCGGAGAACATCGACCTCATCTGGCAGACCGACGAACTCCGCGTCGTCCGCCCGGAGCCCGCCGACGAGGCCCGCAACGCCATCTACTACCTCGACGAGCTGCACACAGGCGCCGTCGGGGACGTCCTGGAGGACCTCGCCGCCGAGCTGGAGCGCGTCGGCGTCGAACTGCCCGCCGGCACCCGCCCCCTCACCTTCGGGACCTGGATCGGCGGCGACCGCGACGGCAACCCCAACGTGACCCCCGCCGTCACCTGGGACGTCCTCATCCTCCAGCACGAGCACGGCATCACCGACGCCCTCGAACTCGTCGACTACCTGCGCGGCCTGCTCTCCAACTCCATCCGCTACACCGGCGCCACCGACGAACTGCTCACCTCCCTCCAGGCCGACCTGGAACGCCTCCCCGAGATCAGCCCCCGCTACAAGCGGCTGAACGCCGAGGAGCCCTACCGCCTCAAGGCCACCTGCATCCGGCAGAAGCTCGTCAACACCCGCGAACGCCTGGCCAAGGGCACTCCCCACCGCCCCGGCTGCGACTACCTCGGCACCTCCGAGCTCCTCGCGGACCTGGAACTCATCCAGACCTCCCTGCGCGAGCACCGCGGCGGCCTCTTCGCCGACGGCCGCATGGACCGCACCATCCGCACCCTGGCCGCCTTCGGCCTCCAGCTCGCCACCATGGACGTACGCGAACACGCCGACGCCCACCACCACGCGCTCGGCCAGCTCTTCGACCGCCTCGGCGAGGAGTCCTGGCGCTACGCCGACATGCCCCGCGACTACCGGCAGAAGCTGCTGGCCAAGGAGCTGCGCTCGCGCCGGCCGCTCGCCCCCACCCCCGCCCCGCTCGACGCGGCAGGCGAGAAGACCCTCGGTGTCTTCCACACCATCAAGGAAGCCTTCGAGCGCTTCGGCCCCGAAGTCATCGAGTCCTACATCATCTCCATGTGCCAGGGCGCCGACGACGTCTTCGCCGCCACCGTCCTCGCCCGCGAGGCCGGACTCGTCGACCTCCACGCCGGCTGGGCCAAGATCGGCATCGTCCCGCTCCTGGAGACCACCGACGAGCTGCGCGCCGCCGACGTCATCCTCGACGAGATGCTGGCCGACCCCTCCTACCGCCGCCTCGTCTCGCTCCGCGGCGACGTCCAGGAGGTCATGCTCGGCTACAGCGACTCCTCCAAGTTCGGCGGCATCACCACCTCCCAGTGGGAGATCCACCGCGCCCAGCGCCGCCTCCGCGACGTCGCCCACCGCTACGGCGTACGCCTGCGCCTCTTCCACGGCCGCGGCGGCACCGTCGGCCGCGGCGGCGGCCCCTCCCACGACGCGATCCTCGCCCAGCCCTGGGGCACTCTGGAAGGCGAGATCAAGGTGACCGAGCAGGGCGAGGTCATCTCCGACAAGTACCTCATCCCCGCCCTCGCCCGCGAGAACCTGGAGCTGACCGTCGCGGCCACCCTCCAGGCCTCCGCCCTGCACACGGCACCCCGCCAGTCCGACGAGGCCCTCGCCCGCTGGGACGCGGCCATGGACACCGCCTCCGACGCCGCCCACAGCGCCTACCGCAAGCTCGTCGAGGACCCCGACCTCCCCGCCTACTTCCTCGCCTCCACCCCCGTGGACCAGCTCGCCGACCTGCACCTGGGCTCACGGCCCTCCCGCCGACCCGGCTCCGGCGTCTCCCTCGACGGCCTCCGCGCCATCCCGTGGGTCTTCGGCTGGACCCAGTCCCGCCAGATCGTCCCCGGCTGGTACGGCGTCGGCTCCGGCCTCAAGGCGCTGCGCGAAGCCGGACTCGACAGCGTCCTGGAAGAGATGCACGAGCAGTGGCACTTCTTCCGGAACTTCCTCTCCAACGTGGAGATGACGCTCGCCAAGACCGACCTGCGCATCGCCCGGCACTACGTCGACACCCTCGTCCCCGACGAGCTGAAGCACGTCTTCGACGCCATCGAGGCCGAGCACGCCCTGACCGTGAAGGAAGTCCTCAAGGTCACCGGCTCCACCGAACTCCTCGGCACCAGCCCGGCGCTCCAGCAGACCTTCGCCATCCGCGACGCCTACCTGGACCCGATCTCCTACCTCCAGGTCTCCCTGCTCGCCCGCCAGCGCCAGGCCGCCGAACGTGGCGAGGAGCCCGACCCGCTCCTCGCCCGCGCCCTGCTGCTCACCGTCAACGGGGTGGCCGCGGGCCTGCGCAACACCGGCTGACGTTCGACGACGCGAAGTGCCCCCCGCCGGCAGAGCCGGCGGGGGGCACTTCGCGTGGTGGCCCGACCCCTGCCACCAGCACGGGTCGGGGCGACGGAGAGCGCTGCGGGCGCGCCTCCGGTGGGGCCTCAAGGCCGGGCGGTCCGCCGCCCGGCCTTGAGACAACCCCGGGGCGTCAGCGGTGGGCCGACTGCTGCGTCTTGCGGCGGCGCGTCACCAGGAAGGCACCCGCGCCGGCCAGGGCCACGGCCGTAGCGGCCAGCAGGCCCACCGGGGCGCTGGACCCCGTCTCGGCCAGATCGCCCCCGCCCGTGCCCGGGGCGGTGCTCTCCGAGGCCGACGGCACGGCACCCGGTGATTCCGGCGTGGTCGTGGCCGGAGCGGTGGCCGACGGCGTCGAGCCCGGCTCGTCGGTCGGGGTGCCGGTCGGCTCGTCGGTCGGCGTGCCCGTGGGGGTGCCGGTCGGCTCGTCGGTCGGGGTGCCCGTGGGGGTGCCGGTCGGCTCGTCGGTCGGGGTGCCCGTGGGGGTGTCGGTCGGCGTGCCCGACGGCGACGGCGTCACCGAGGCCGGGCAGGTGTGCGACAGGTTGAACTTGTTCTGCGGGACCGTGCCGTTGATCTCGGCGGTGACCGCGGTCAGCTGCGCACCGGGCTCGGAGACGGCGTAGGCGTGGTCGTCCTTCGGCGGACCGAAGACCGTGATCTCCTGCGCGCCGCCCGGCTCGAAGGTGACCGTCAGCTTGGTGAAGGTCGCGCTGTTACCGGGGAGGACGAAGTGCCAGCCGTCCTTGTCGGACGGAACACCAGGGCACTTCCCGGGGGCCTTCCCGTCGGCGAACTCGGCGGCCGTCACCGGGAGCTCCTGGCGCAGCGTCGGGTTGCTCGAATCGGTGCCCGTGGCTATGGCGGCCGGCGCCAGCACGAGAGAGGTCGTCACGGCAGCGGCCAGCGCGCCGAAGGGGATCAGGATGCGTTTCATGGGCAGTCGTCCGTAGCGAGAGGTGAAGGTTGCGTGGAGGGGTGGCGGGGGCAGCTTAACCGTGCCACCGAGCCTCCGAGACCCCCGCTCGATAACGATCGAGGCCGCGACCGGGACCTTGGCCACACCACGGGCAAGCTCTGCGCCCGGGAGCGTTCCCCGACACCCCCCGGCGGACCGGCGCCGCGGGGCGCGCCGACCCGCCACCGCGCCCCGGACGGGACGGCCGCCGTACCTCCGCCCCGCCGCACACGGCCGCGGGGCGACCCCGCAGGCCGCACACGGCCACGGCACCTCCACGCGCCGCACACAGCCACCGCACCCCCGCCCGCCGCACACGGCCACGGCGAGGCCGTAGGCCGCGCGAGTCACGCGACGCGATCACCCAGCCGCCCCCGCGCCCGCGCGACGATCAGGAGTTGTACGCGCTCTGCGCCCGCTCCAGCCCTTCCGCCAGCAGACACTCCACCGCATCCGCCGCCCGGTCCACCAGGTACGCCAACTCCTTGCGCTCCGCCGAACCGAAGTCCTTCAGCACGAAGTCCGCGACCTGCATCCGCCCCGGCGGACGCCCGATCCCGAACCGCACCCGGTGGTAGTCCGGCCCCATCGCCTTCGTCAGCGACTTGAGCCCGTTGTGACCGTTGTCCCCGCCGCCCAGCTTCAGCCGCAGCATCCCGTAGTCGATGTCCAACTCGTCATGGACCGCCACCACATGATCCGTCGGCACCTTGTAGAAGTCCCGCAGCGCCGTCACCGGACCGCCCGACAGGTTCATGTACGACATCGGCTTCACCAGCACCACCCGCCGGCTCCCCGGACCCGGCGGACCGATGCGACCTTCCACCACCTGCGCCTGCGCCTTCTGCGCGCGCTTGAACTTCCCGCCGATCCGTGTCGCCAGCAGATCGGCCACCATGAACCCGGCGTTGTGCCGGTTCGCCGCGTACTCGGGCCCGGGGTTGCCGAGGCCCACGATGAGCCAGGGGTCGGTGGCGTCGGACATCAGCGCTCGGTCTCCTCGTACGGGTACAGGCGGATCGGACACAGGGGGACGGCAGGCGAACGGGGCGGCGGCTCCCCCGGAAGGGAACCGCCACCCCGTCAGTCAAGCAGGTGGAACAGGTGCAGCGGAGGGCGAGGCTCAGGCCTCGGCACCCTCGGTCGCCTCGGCGGCCTCGCCCGCGGCCGGCTCCTCGGCCTGCGCGGCGACGACCTGGATCACGATGGCGTCCTCGTCACCGGCGAGCACGGAGCCCTTCGGCAGCGGAACGTCCTTGGCGACGATCGAGTCGCCGGCGTCCAGGCCCGCGACGGAGACCGTGACGGACTCGGGGATGTGGGTGGCCTCGGCCTCGACCAGCAGGGTGTTCTGCACGAACTCCAGCAGGTTGGCGCCCGGCGCCAGATCGCCCTCGACGTGCACCGCGATCTCGACCTCGACCTTCTCGCCACGCTTCACGGTGAGCAGGTCGACGTGCTCGATGGTGCCCTTGAGGGGGTGACGCTGCACGGCCTTCGGGATGACCAGCGCGTCCTTGCCGTCGATCTCCAGACCGATCAGCACGTTGGCCGTACGCAGCGCCAGCAGGACCTCGTGACCCGGCAGCGTGACGTGGACCGGCTCGGCACCGTGGCCGTAGACGACCGCGGGAACCTTGTCGGCACGACGGATACGGCGGGCGGCACCCTTGCCGAACTCGGTACGGACCTCGCTGGCGAGCTTGATCTCGGCCATGTTGCACTCCTCGTCAGGTACGGAGAGCCGTCGGGGGTGACGGAACTCGAACGGTCACCCGGCCCACGACAGGCCTGCTACGAAGAGCGCGTCGATAACGGACCGCCGTACACACAGGTACGGCCTCCCTCGCCGAGCAACTCGCTGAGTCTACCCGGCGGGGAGGCCGCACCCCAAAGTGGATCAACAGGGACCGCTCAGGCGGTCAGCCCTGCTCCTCGAAGAGGCTCGTCACCGAACCGTCCTCGAACACCTCACGCACCGCGCGCGCGATCGTCGGCGCGATCGACAACACCGTGATCTTGTCCAGCTCCAGCTCACCCGGCGTCGGCAGCGTGTCCGTGAACACGAACTCGCTCACCTTCGAGTTCTTCAGCCGGTCCGCCGCCGGACCCGACAGCACCCCGTGCGTCGCCGTCACGATGACGTCCTCCGCACCGTGCGCGAACAACGCGTCCGCCGCGGCACAGATCGTGCCACCGGTGTCGATCATGTCGTCGACCAGCACGCAGACCCGGCCCTCGACGTTGCCCACGACCTCGTGGACCGAGACCTGGTTCGGCACGTCCTTGTCACGGCGCTTGTGCACGATCGCCAGCGGCGCGTCCAGCCGGTCGCACCAGCGGTCCGCGACCCGGACCCGGCCCGCGTCCGGGGACACGATCGTCAGCTTCGAACGGTCGACCTTGGCACCCACGTAGTCCGCCAGGATCGGCAGCGCGAACAGGTGGTCCACCGGACCGTCGAAGAAGCCCTGGATCTGGTCCGTGTGCAGATCCACCGTGAGGATCCGGTCCGCACCCGCCGCCTTCATCAGGTCCGCCACCAGACGGGCCGAGATCGGCTCGCGGCCCTTGTGCTTCTTGTCCTGACGGGCATAGCCGTAGAACGGCACGATCACCGTGATGGAGCGGGCCGACGCGCGCTTCAGCGCGTCCAGCATGATCAGCTGCTCCATGATCCACTTGTTGATCGGAGCCGTGTGGCTCTGGATCAGGAAGCAGTCCGCGCCCCGCGCCGACTCCTGGAAGCGGACGTAGATCTCACCGTTGGCGAAATCGAAGGCCTTCGTCGGCACGAGACCGACTCCCAGCTGATGGGCGACCTCCTCGGCCAGCTCGGGGTGGGCGCGGCCGGAGAAGAGCATCAGTTTCTTCTCGCCGGTCGTCTTGATCCCGGTCACAGCACAGTCTCCTCAGACGTGTATCTGGCGCTGCACGCATAGGTCCCGATGTGCAACGAGCCAGCCGAAATGGGTGAGCATCTATCACGGTACGCCGTCACCGGCGCACCTGTTTCCGGTCAGCTTTCGCCGTCGGCTCCCTGCGACGACGCCTGAGCAGCCTGAGCGGCGGCGCTGCCCGGACGCTTCCGGGCCACCCAACCCTCGATATTCCGCTGCTGGCCCCGGGCCACGGCCAGCGAACCGGACGGCACATCCTTCGTGATCACCGACCCGGCTGCGGTGTAGACCCCGTCCCCGACCGTGACCGGTGCCACAAACATATTGTCCGAACCGGTACGGCAGTGGGAGCCGATCGTCGTGTGGTGCTTGGCCACCCCGTCGTAGTTCACGAAGACGCTCGCCGCACCGATGTTGGTGTGGTCGCCGATGGTGGCGTCCCCGACGTAACTCAGGTGCGGGACCTTCGTCCCCTCCCCGATCGTGGCGTTCTTCATCTCCACGTACGTACCGGCCTTGGCCTTGACCCCCAGCCGCGTCCCCGGCCGCAGGTAGGCGTACGGCCCCACGGTCGCCCCGGGCCCGATCTCGGCAGAGAGCGTCACGCTGTTGTCGATGCGGGCTCCGGCGCCGACGAGGGTGTCCTCGATCCGCGAGTTCGGCCCCACCTCCGAGTCCTCCGCGAGATGCGTGGTCCCCAGCAGCTGCGTCCCCGGGTGCACGAGGGCGTCGCGCTCGTAGGTGACGGTCGCGTCGATCAACGTGGACGCCGGGTCGACGATCGTCACGCCCGCGAGCATCGCCCGCTCCAGCAGCCGCTCGTTCAGCAGGCGGCGGGCCTCGGCCAGCTGGAGCCGGTTGTTGATCCCGAGGATCTCGCGGTGGTCGCCCGCCACGGACGCCCCCACCCGGTGCCCCGCCTCACGCAGGATCGACAGCACATCGGTGAGGTACTCCTCGCCCTGGCTGTTGTCGGTCCGCACCTTGCCCAGCGCGTCGGCCAGCAGCGACCCGTCGAACGCGAACACCCCGGAGTTGATCTCACGGATCGCCCGCTGCTCGTCGGTCGCGTCCTTGTGCTCGACGATCTCGGTGACCGCCCCGGTGGCCGGGTCGCGCACGATGCGCCCGTAGCCGGTCGAGTCCGGGACCTCGGCGGTCAGGACGGTGACCGCGTTGGCGTCGGCGGCGTGGGTGGCGGCGAGCGCGCCGAGCGTCTCGCCGGAGAGCAGCGGGGTGTCGCCGCACACGACGATCACGGTCCCGTCGACGACCCCGCCCAGCTCTTCGAGCCCCGTCCGGACGGCGTGCCCGGTCCCGTTCTGCTCGGCCTGGAAGGCGGTGCGCACGGGGGCCTCGCCGGCGTTCAGATGCGCGGTGACCTGCTCGCTGGCGTGCCCGACGACCACGACGAGGTGCTGGGGCTCCAGCTCCCGGGCGGCGGCGACGACATGTCCGACGAGTGAGCGCCCGGAGATCTCGTGCAGGACCTTGGGGGTCTTCGACTTCATACGGGTGCCCTCACCCGCTGCGAGGACGACGACGGCTGCCGGGCTGGTTGCGCTCACGGATGTGCCCTTCGGCTTCGGGTGGTGGTCATCCGCAGGATACCGGGGGTGTTTCGGCGGGGAACGAGGGCGGGCCCCGACCGGTGTGGTCGGGGCCCGCGTGCCGGGGCTCCCCCATCAGGATTTGAACCTGAACAGACGGTACCAAAAACCGCAGTGCTGCCTGATTACACCATGGGGGATTAATTCCGGCTAAACCGGACATTGCGTCGGCTTGCCGGATCGGCACCCAACACTATGCCGTACCAAGCGCCTTCTACGCGACGATAGAGCTCGGCGCTCTTGGTCACGTAGATGACGAGGCAGCCGTGATAGGCCTCGCCGGTGTTCTTGCGGTTGGTCTTGGGGGAGTGTTTCTTGAGCGTCGCCTTCATGAAGTCGCCACGGGGCACCCCGGTGAGCTCCGACCAGAAGCTCTCGGCCTCCGGTACGTTCGCCGATTCGTGGATGCTGACGCGCAGGCGCAGCCGCTCGCGTGTGACGCCGAGCAGGTCGAGCCAGTCGAGGTAGAGCTTGATCACGTTGGGGTCGCTGTTGACGAAGAGCAGGCTCTCCCGGCGGCTGTACGGCTTGTCCTTCATGCCCTCGGCCCAGTAGAGCGCGACTCCGGCGACGAACAGCTCTCGGTCCGACAGCTCGCCCACGGACTCGCGCGCGGCCTGCTTCGTCGCCAGCCTTTCCCGGTCCTGGCGGGCGCGGAGGCCGGCCAGGCCCGCGTTCATCCGTGCAAGACGCTCCTCCTCCGTGTAGCGCGGTTCCGGCTTCGGCAGATCCCGTACCCAGAGCGAGATCGAACTCTTCGAGCACCCCAGCTCCACCTGGATCTGGTCGTACGTCATGCCCTGGAGGCGCAGCTCCCGGGCCTTCGCTCGCAGGTCGTCCTTGGCGCGGGGGCGCTTCGTCCACTCCGGGGCCGGTTCGCCCTGGAGGAGACGGTGAAGCATGTCGTTGTTGAAGACCTTCAGCCGGTCCCTGATCTGCCGGACGCTGAGGCCTTCCCTGCGCAGCGCCACCGCCCGGGCGCGCAGGCCCTCGAAGTCGGCGTGCTTGCCGGTGGTTTCCGTCATACGGTGATCGTCGTCCGGAATATGAACGTCCGGGTCGAAAGCCTGGTCGATTCGCCATTTCGGGCGATCGGTGTGCGTTTCGTGCACGTTCGAACGCGGAACGTGCTGTTACCGGGCACGGGAAAACGGGATGCGTCCGCCCGTAGGCTGGATGCCATGACCGCAACGGGGGCAGACCAGGAGGCGGCGGGATCGACCACCCGCGGCTACTGGTGGTGGGAGCGGCGGCGGAGTGTCGCCCTGGACGTGGGACTGGCGCTGGTCTCGGCGCTGGAGTGTGGCCTGGAGGGGGTGGAGTTCGCCGGGAACACCGGGCTGCCGGTGTCGGTGGGTGTGGTCTTCGGGCTGCTGGCGGGTTCGGTGCTGGTGGTGCGGCGGCGGTGGCCGATCGTCGTGGTGCTGGTGTCGATCGCGATGACGCCCGCCGAGATGGGCTTCCTGATGGCCCTGGTGGGTCTGTACACGCTGGCGGCGTCGGAGGTGCCGCGCCGGATCACCGTCGTGCTGGCGGGGATGGCGCTGGTGGGGACGTTCATCGTGACCTACGTACGGCTGCGCCAGACCGTGGCCGAGGAGGCCGACTTCGGGCCGGAGGACTGGTATGTGCCGCTGGTCTCGGTCTTCATGGCGGTGGGGCTGACGGCTCCTTCCGTGTTGTTCGGCCTGTACATAGGGGCCCGGCGCCGGTTGATGGAGAGCCTGCGGGAGCGGGCGGACTCGCTGGAGCGGGAGTTGTCGCTGCTGGCGGACCGGGCGGAGGAGCGGGCCGAGTGGGCGCGTACGGAGGAGCGGACCCGGATCGCGCGGGAGATGCATGACGTGGTGGCCCACCGGGTGAGTCTGATGGTGGTGCACGCCGCGGCGCTTCAGGCCGTCGCTCCGAAGGACCCGGCGAAGGCGGTGCGGAACGCCGCGCTGGTGGGGGAGATGGGGCGGCAGGCGCTGACGGAGCTGCGGGAGATGCTGGGCGTGCTGCGGAGCGGTGACGCGCTGGTGGCGCCCGCGGCTGCCGGTGAGGGCGGGCGCGCGGTTCCGCTGGCCGCGGTGGGGCAGGCGGCTGCCGCCGCCGCTGCCGCCGCTGCGGCTTCGGAGGACGGGCCCCGGCTGAGCGAGCTGGAGGCGCTGGTCGCGCAGTCGCGGCAGGCGGGGATGGCGGTGGAGTTGTCGGTCGACGGCGAGTTGCGTCCGTATGCGCCCGAGGTCGAGCAGACGGCGTTCCGGGTGGTGCAGGAGGCGCTGACGAACGTCCACAAGCATGCGGCGGGGGCGAAGGCGTGGGTGCGGTTGGCGCACCGGGGGTCGGAGGTCGCGATGCAGGTGGAGAACGGTCCGTCGGACGCGGCGGTGGCGGATGCGGGGTTGCCGAGCGGGGGGAACGGGTTGGTGGGGATGCGGGAGCGGGTGCTGGCGTTGGGGGGCGTGTTCGTGTCCGGTCCTACGGACGCGGGGGGCTTCCGGGTGTCGGCGGTGTTGCCGGACAGGTCGAGCCCGTCCGGCGCGTAGGGGCGCGGCGCCTCCCCGGCCCGCCCTCGAACGCCCGACGGGCTGGGAGGAGCCCTACGCGCCCTGCGCGCCGGACGGCGGCGGGCTCGACAGGCGCGTCGGCTGGGCGCCCGTGACCAGGGTGGTCAGGGCCTCGTCGATGTCCTGGCCGAGGAACCAGTCGCCCGTGTGGTCGATGCTGAACACCCGCCCCTCGGTGTCGATCGCGAGTACCGCCTGCTCGTCGCCCTCCGCCCCCAGGGGGGCGACTTCCGTCTCCAGGGCCCGGCCCAGGTCGCCCAGGGTGCGGGCGAGGTGCAGTCCGTGCAGCGGGTCGATGCGGATGGCGGCGGGGGCGATCTGTCGGCCCGGTGCGGACGCGGTGATGTGGAGGGCGCCGAACTCGGCCCAGGCCTCGACCGCCGCAGGGAAGAGCGCGTGCCGGTGTCCGGCGGGCGAGGTGTGGGCGCGCAGGGCGTCGGCCCACTCCTCGGCCTGCCGGATGTCCCAGCGGCCGGGCTGCCATCCGGCCTCGCGCAGGGCGGCGTCGACGGGGACGGCGAAGCGGGTGGAGTTGTGCTGCCGCGGAAGCCGTACCGGTGGCGCGGAGGGCGCCGGGGGTCCCGGGGGTGTGGTGGGCGGCGGGTGCGGGAGGTGGTCGCGCATCGGTGGGCGGTCAGCCCTTCTCGGCGGTGGTCGCGGCGCCGGTGGTGGTGAGGTCGACGGGGCGTACGCCGAAGTGGGAGAGGAGTGCCGAACAGGACCGGCACGGTGGTGCGTAGCTGCCGTGGAGCGGGTCGCCGTCCTCGCGGATGCGGCGGGCGGTGATGCGGGAGTGCTTGAGCGCGCGCCGGGCTTCTCCGTTGGTCAGGGGTTTTCGCTGGGCGCGTTTGGAGCGGCCGCTCTCGGCGGCGGTGAGCTGCCGGGAGAGCAGTATGGCTTCGGGGCAGCGGCCGGTGAACCGTTCGCGCTGGCTGCTGGTGAGGGTGTCGAGGAAGTCCTGGACGAGCGGGTGCAGCGCGGGTGGCTGGTCGCCCTTGCCGGCGGTGCAGGTCAGGGTCTCTCCGCGTACGGACAGGGCGGCGGCCACGGCGGGGAGGATCCCGTCGCGGCGGTGGAGCAGGTGGGGGGTGCGGTTGGTCTCGGTGTTGCTCCAGTTGAGCCGCGGGTCCCCCGAGGTTCCGGGCGGTCCCGATGGTCCCTGGCCCCCTGATGGTCCCGTTGTGCCGGATGCACCGCCTGGCGTTCCGGGTGTGCCGGACGCTCCGGGCGTACCGGATGTCCCGGTTGTCGCTGTTTGTGCCGAATGCATGGTGCTGTCGTCCCTCCCTGCAATCCCCCGAGTTGCGGGGACAGCCTGCCAAATGTGAAGCGAGGTGGGGAAGCTGGGTGGGGGAAACGTGTCTGCGTGTCGCCCGAAGGTGCGAGACCGTCGCCTCACCGTCACGTGAACGTGACGCTTGGTGACGTGACCAGCAGGGCGGCCCCCCTGTGGCCCCACCGCTTAGGCTGTGCGGAACCACCAGACGCAGCAGGGGGCAACCGCCATGACGACAGGTCGGCTCGGGCAGCAAGCCGCGCCACCGAACGCGGCCTATGCCGGGCAGGTCGTGCACTTCCCGGACCCGGTCCGGGCGTCCCGTCACCCCAGAGGTGTACGTGTGGGCGGCAGCGGCTACCCGGAGTTCTCGCCCTACGCGCGCGCCGCCGCCGAGATCGCCGACCCCCCGCCGGGGTTCGGTGTCGACGAGCTGAGGCTGACGGACTACGTGTCGGCGAACGCGGCGATGGCGGCCTCCGGCCATGAGCTGTGGGACACGATTCCCGCGGTGGCGACGCCGCACGGCTGGACCTGGCACCACGTGGCGGGCGGCCGGCGGATGGAGCTGGTGCCGGTCGAGGTGAAGGCGCTGCTGCGCCACCACGGCGGTCTGGCGACGACCGAGGTGGACCAGGACCGGCGGGGCACGCGCCCGTTGCAGGAGACCCGTCCGGCCCACTTCCGGCTGCCCAAGGGCGCGGTCGCGGTGAGCGAGCAGCAGATCCAGGGCGTCGAGGAGGACCTCGGATACCGGCTGCCCGGCGCCTACCGCTCCTTCCTGAAGGCGGCGGGCGGTTCGGCCCCGGTGGGGGCCGCGCTCGACGCCGAGCTGGGGCTCCTGGTGGACCAGCCGTTCTTCACGGTGCGTGACCAGGCCGGGGTCAACGACCTGGTGTACGTGAACAAGTGTTTGCGGGACCACTTCACCAAGGACTATCTGGGCGTCGCCTTCGTGCAGGGCGGGATCCTGGCCGTGAAGGTGCGCGGGCAGGGCGTCGGTTCGGTGTGGTTCTGCCCGTACGACGATGCCCGGGACCAGGACGGCTGGAGCGTGCAGGAGCGCGTCGAGCGGCTGCTGCTGCCCTGCGGCGAGGACTTCGACGCCTTCCTCCAGCGGCTCGCGGGCAACCCGCCGGAGCTGGAGACGGTGGCGAACCTGATGGTGGACGGTGGCTTCGCGCGCACCGTCCCGGTGGAGGGGTGAGCGCGGTGGTGACTTTCGCGCAGGCGCAGGAGCGGGCGGACGAGTGGGTCAACGGTGACGTGCCCGCGTACCAGCACCGTGAGGTCCGGGTCCGTGAGTTCGAGCTGGGTTTCGTGGTGTGGGCCGAGGACCGGGCGGAGGGCCCGGTCTCGGACGGTGGCCGTCAGCGGCTGGTGATCGCCCGGGACAGCGGTGAGGCGACGTTGTGGCCGGGGCTGCCGGTGGGTGAGGTGATCCGGCGGTACGAGGAGGAGTACGGGGCTCCGTCGGGTGCGCCGGTCGCCGCGCCGGAGCCGCCGCAGCGGGTGGACCTGAACCAGACGTCGTTCCTGCTGACGCCCCCGGAGTGGCTCCAGGAGGCGGCGGACAAGCTGGGCATCCCGGACCACCGGGCGGAGCGGCGGGCCGCGGCGGCGGAGGCGGGCGAAGGAGAGGGGACGGGATCGGCAGAGGCAGAGGCAGCGGCAGCTGCGGACGAGCCGGCCGACTCCTCCGTATCCACGCCGTCCCCTTCTTCGTCCACGCCGTCCCCCTCTCCAGCTTCCGCCGCCGCGTCGGATGAGCCCGCCGAGCCCGCCCCCGGCGGCTCCGCGACCTCCTCTCCCGCGTGGCCCGCCGCGGGTGGCGGCGCGGGCGGGGCCTACGAGCCCACCGCGTCCGACGGGGTGCCCGCCGGGGCGACCCCGTGGGCGGGTACGGACACCAACTCCACGGACTCCGACGACGGAGCGGTCCCCCTGCCCGCGACGGTCTTCGCGCCGCCGCTCTCGGGGACCGACGACGAGGAGGCCCCGCCGCCGGTGGTGTCGGCCGAGGCGCCGACCGCGCTGATGTCGGGAGGCAGTCAGCTGCCGCGTACGCAGGTGGCCCCCAGGATCCGGCCGGCCGACGAGGGCTCCCCGGATGCGGCGGGCTCCCCGGGCGCCGGGGACATCGCGGACGCGGCCACCAGCAAGGCCGTGGTGCCGCCGCGCGGCACGCGCGGCGGCGGGCCGACCACCCCGCCGCCGCCCGGTGCGCCCGGGATCCCCGGTGCGACCCCGCCGCCCTCGGGTCCCGGCGCGCCCGGTGCCCCGGCGGGCGGGTACATCCCGACGCAGCTCGTCTCCCAGCTCGGCCCGCCCGCGCCGCCCGGCTCCACCCCGCCGCCCGGCCCGCCCGGCGCCCCGCAGCCGCCCGCTCCTCCCGGTCCGCCGGGTGCCACGCCGCCTCCGGGCGGTGGGGTCCACCAGGCGGCGACGATGCTCGCCGACGGGAGCAGCATCGGCGCGGGCGTCCCGGGCGCGCCCCGCCCGCCAGGCCCTCCCGGTGCCCCGCTGCCCCCGGGCCCGCCCGGCGTACCCGGAGCCGGTGCCAGTGCCGGAGCCGGTGTCGGAGCACCCCGGCCGCCCGGCCCCCCCGGCCCCCCCGGTCCGCCGCCGGGCGCCACGCCGCCTCCCGGTGGCGGGGTGCACCAGGCCGAGACGATGTTCGCGCACTCCGGCCCGATCCCGGTCCCCGGTCCGCCGGGTCCCCCCGGCCCGCCGGGTGCTTCCCAGGGCGGCGCCCCCGGTCCCGTACAGCACCACACCCCGCCGCCCCCGGCGTACGGCTATCCGCAGCAGCCGGGCGGTCTGCCGACCGTGGGCCCCGGCTACCAGGCCGTGCTGCGGTTCCGGGCGCCGGACGGCAGTGAGCAGCAGCTGATCCGCCGCTCGGCGCCGGGCACCCCGCACCCCGAGTGGCAGATGCTGCACGAGCTGCGGGCGATGAACGTCGCCCCGCAGCAGGTGATCGAGCTGCACACGGAGCTGGAGTCGTGCGAGCTGCCGGGCGGGTACTGCGCCCGGATGATCCGGGAGACCTGGCCGCAGGTGCGGATCACCAGCGTGGCTCCGTACGGCACCGATCACGCCAGCCGGCAGCAGGGCATGCACCATCTGCTGACCCACCAGGGCGAGTTGCACCAGGTGGCGGACGGTCCGGCGCGCTCCGCCCCGGTGCGGGCGCCGCTGCCGCAGGTGCCGCCCGCCCCCGCGCTGCCGCCGGAGGGCGTGGCCGAGGAGTTGCTGCAGGCGTTCGGCCCGCAGGGGATCCTCCGGTTCGATCAGCGTGCGGTCTCCCGTCAGGGGGTGCCGGACGTGGTCGCGCGGACCCTGGTGTGGGCGGGGCTGCCCGCCGACTTCGGGCCGTTCTTCTGGGCGCAGCCGGGGCAGCCGGTGGTGCCGACGCTGGGCGAGCTGGCGGCGCAGCGGCAGGTGCAGGCCGCGCCGGATGCCGGGTCGTACCTGGTGATGGGCACGGACTTCGGGCGGGCGGTCTGCGTCCAGTACGGGACGGCGAACATCGTGGCCGTGCCGGTGGAGGCGGGGCCGGGCGGTCAGCCGGTGCCGCCGCAGTTCGTCAACACGGGGCTGCCGGAGTTCGTGCGGTCGATGGCTCTGCTGGGCCGGATGTGGCGGCTGCGGTACGGGCTGACCCCGGAGCAGGCGGGGCGGTGGACCGTCGATTTCCAGGCACAGCTGGTGGCGCTGGATCCGGCGGCGCTGGCCTCGCCGGAGAGCTGGTGGTCGGTGCTGCTGGAGCAGATGTGGGACGGTCTGCTCTGATCCGTACCCCTGGCCGATAAGCGTCGTACGAGGCACCCGCTCCGGGACGGATCGGGTGCCTCGCCACGTTACGGGCGTGTGACGCCGGTCGCTTTCCGTCCTGAAAGCATCTGATCGATTCCGACTTCCGGCCCCATTTGCCGCATCCTTGGCTTATCACGGGAGACCCGTGTGCGTCCGCGTGTCCGTAAGTCGTAGAAGGGCTTCAGGCTATGAGTGCTGGACCGGTGTCCGCGTTCGACGTGGTCGGCATGCGGGGGCGTGGCTACCGCCCGGACCAGGTCGACCGTGCCGTGGCCGAGCGCACGGCCGAGCGGGAGCGGGCGCTGGCCGAGGTCGCACGGCTGGAGGGGCTCGCGCAGGAGCTGGCGGCCGGGGCGGCCCGGCTGGCGGAGACCGCGGCGGCGCTGCCCGAGCAGGACTACGCGGAGCTGGGGGAGCGGGCCCAGCGGATTCTGGGGCTGGCGCGGGAGCAGGCCGAGGCGTTGCGGGCGGACGCGGAGGCGGCGGGCCAGGAGCTGGCGGACGCGGCCGACGCGGCGGGCCGGGCGGCCGTGGGCGCGGCGCGGGAGCAGGCCGAGGCGGTGCGTGCCGCCGCGGTGGCGGCGGCCGAGGAGCGGGTCGCGGAGGCGGTCCGGGAGGCGGAAGGAGTGCTGGCGGCGGCCCGTGAGGAGGCCGGGGAGGTCCGCGGGGCGGCGGAGGCCGCTATGGCGCAGACCCGGAGCCGTACGGCGAGTGTGCTGGCCCACCAGGAGCAGGAGCACGCCGAGCGCCACAAGGCCGCCGAGGCCGAGATCGCCGCCGCCGAGGCCGAGTCGGAGGCCCGCCACGCGGCGCTGACCGAACGGGCGGAGGTGCGGCTCGCGGAGGCGGCCCGCGCGCTCGCGGAGGCCCAGGAAGCCGCCCGTCACGGCCAGGAGGACGCGGAGGCGCGGGCGGCCGAGCTGCTGGCGCAGGCCCGGGTCCGCGAGGAGCGGATCGTCCGGGAGACCGAGCGGGTGCTGCGGGAGCACGAGGAGGCCCGCGAGGAGGTCCAGGCCCACATGGCGCATGTCCGCAGCTCGCTTGCGGCGCTGACGGGCCGGGTGACGGCGGGGGCGGAGGACTGAGCCTCGGCGCCTGCCGGGTCGGAGCCGAAGCCCTCGGTGACCGCCCGCCGGACTCACGGGTGAACTCCGCCACCGGTCGGGCCGGAAGCTGAACTCCGCTACCTGTCGGGCCGGAAGTTGAACTCCGCTACCTGTCGGGCCGGGGGCTGAACTCCGTCGGGCGCCGGGCTGAACTCCGTCGGCTGTCGGGCGCGGGGCTGAATTCCGCCGCCCGTCCGGTCGAGGGCTGAACTCGCCGCGCCTCGCGGGGGATTCGGCCATCGTGGCGGCAGGCCGATCCTCGCGGCTCGTCCGGCATGCGGGTAATCCGGGCATAACCGATATCGACCTCCCCAGGGCTTTTCCTGTGTGGTATGGATCACTCCTGGGCGGGCGGGTGCGTATGCCTCGTGGGGGTGGGTATCAGGGCGCCTCCCGTCCTTGCGCGGGAGCGGGGACGCCCTTCCGGAATGTCTTATTCCCCATGGCTGTCCCACCCTCCTGTCCCTCCGTCCCCTAGGGTTTCGGCAGTACCCGAGAGCAACAGAAAGTTCGCACCGTTCCGGTTCTTCGGAGTTCGGCTTCTCCGATCCGGCGGGGCGGATCCATGTCTGATCCGGGAGGGCTGCTTGTCCGAGCATCATGTGTATTCCGGTGACTGTGCCGAGGCGGAGATACAGGGAATTCCCTACGCCGCCATCGCGGAAGAACACGGGACCCCGTTCTTCGTCTACGACGCCCACGTCCTGTCCACCACCCTGGGAGAGCTGCGGGACGTGCTCCCGGCCGGCGTCGACGTCCTCTACTCGCTCAAGGCGAACCCCAACATCAGTGTCTGCGCCGTGCTGCACCGCGCCGGCGCGGGTGCCGAGGTCTCCTCCGTCGTCGAACTCACCACCGCGCTGCGCGCCGGCGTCCACCCCGGGGACATCGTCTTCCTCGGCCCCGGCAAGACCCGCGCCGACCTGGCCGCCTGCGTGCAGGCGGGGATCCACGCCGTGGTCTGCGAGTCCTTCGCCGAACTGCGGCTGCTCGACCGGATCGCGGCCGGGCACGGCGGCGGAGCCCCCGTCCGCGCGCTGCTGCGCGTCAACCCGGCCTTCCCCAGCAAGGGATCCGGGCTGGCGATGGGCGGCAAACCCCGCCAGTTCGGCATCGACGAGGAGCAGGTCAGAACGTGCCGCCCACTCCTCGACGGCCTCCGCCGGGTCGAGGTCGTGGGATTCCACGCCTATATGGGAACGCGCTTCCTGCGTCACGAGGACATCGTGGCGAATACCGAGAACATCCTCGCCATGGCGGAGAGACTCGCCGCCGAACTGCGTATCCGTCTCGACACGGTGGATTTCGGTGGCGGTCTCGGAGTCGCCTACTTCGAGAACGAGAAGGATCTCGACGCCGACGCCCTCGGAAAGGGACTGACCGGTCCCGTCGCGGAATTCCGGGAACGCCATCCCGGCTGCCGTCTCATCATGGAACTGGGCCGCTATCTCACCGCCCGCGCCGGGACCTACGTGACCCGCGCGCTGTACGTGAAGGAGTCCTCCGGGGAGTCGTTCGTCGTCGCGGACGGGGGTACCCACCACCACATGGCCGCCGTCGGCATCGGGAGCTTCGTCAAGCGCAACTTTCCCGTACGCCACCTGGGCCGCCCCGACGCCCCGGCCGACCGCACCTACACGGTCACCGGCCCCCTCTGCACCCCCAACGACACCGTGGTGAAGCGGGCCGCGCTGCCCGAGGTGGTCCCCGGCGACCTGCTCGGCATCGAGCGGTCCGGAGCCTACGGGCCCACCGCCTCGCCCGGCCTCTTCCTCAGCCACGGCTATCCGGCCGAGGTCCTGGTCCAGGCCGGCCGCGCCCACCTCGTACGCGACCGGGACACCCCCGAGGACCTGCTCGCCCGTCAGCACCTGGTCGGACTCGACCCGCCGGCCGTACGGTGACCGGCCGGCCCCGCCCGACCGGCGTGGGCCTCGATCTGCTCGACCGCACCGAACTGGACCGGCTCACCACCCGCGGCTGGTTCCTGCGGTACTGCTACGCCCCCGAGGAGATCGAACGGGCCCACCGGCTGACCGGACGGCGGCGCCAGGAGTATCTGGCCGGGCGGTTCGCCGCCAAGGAGGCCGTGCTCAAGGCGCTCGGCCGGGGTCTGTTCCAGGGGGTCGCCCCGCGCGACATCCTCGTGGGCCGGACCGCCGACGGAGCCCCGCACGTGGAGCTGCGCGGATCGGCGGCCACGGCCGCACCCGAGGTCACCGTGCTGGTCTCGATCACCCACAAGGGCGACGCGGTCGCGGCCGTGGCGCTCACCGTCCCCCGTGACGACATCACCCGCACCCATGACGAAGAGGAAGGGAGGGCCTCGTGACGCCCACGAACGCGGACGGCGGGCGGCCCGGCGGCGCACCGGAACCGCTCACGGTCGGCCTGCGCGTCAGGATCGGCCAGGAGGACGCGCACTACGGCGGCCAACTCGTCGACGGAGCCCGGATCCTGCGGCTGTTCGGCGATCTGGTCACCGAGGTCACCATCCGCAGCGACGGCGACGAAGGGCTCCTCACCGAGTACGCCGACATCCGCTTCACCGCGCCGGTCCACCCCGGCGACTACATCGAGGCGACCGGACGTGTCGTCCGCACCACCAAGCTGCGGCGCTTCGTGGAGCTGACGGCCCGCAAGGTGATCGCCGCCACCGGCGAGGGCCCCAGCTCCGCCGCCGTACTCCCCGAGCCGGTCACGGTCTGCACGGCCCGCGCCACCACCGTCGTCCCCCGGCAGACCGCCACCGCCCCCGCCACCGTCACGGGAGGCCGCTGATGTCCGCTCCCGACGTGCTGCACACGCTGCTCGACGAGGCCGCTGCGGCCGTGCCCGGCGACCGGGTCGCGCTGGGTTCGGGCACGGGCTCACTGACGTACGGCGAACTCGTGGCGGCCACCGTCGCCGCCGCGCACCGGCTGCGCCGCGAGGGGGTGCGCCGGGGCGACCGGGTGGTGGTCTCCACCTCCGACCCGCTCGCCGCCGCCATCGCCGTACACGCCGCCTCCCGAACGGGCGCCCTGTTCAGCGTGTTGCACGAGCAGGTCCGCGGTCGCCCGCTGGAACACGTACTGGCCGACTGCGAACCGGCCGTGATGGTCACCGACGACCCGGAGGCGGCGGCGACGGCGGCGGCCCACGGCGTACGGGTGCTGGCACCGCGGGACCTGGGTGAACCGCCGTCCTCCCCGGGCGGGTTCGAGGGCGGGCCGCTTCCGGTGGACGGGGCCTGCCTCATCTACACCTCCGGGACGACCTCGCTGCCCAAGGCCGTCGTCTGCACCCACCAGCAGATGCTCTTCGCCGCCCGCGCCATCCACAGCAGGCTGAACTACCGCGCGGACGACGTCGTCCACAGCCCGCTGCCGCTCTCCTTCGACTACGGCCTCTACCAGATGTTCCTGACCTTCCTCGCCCGCGCCCGGCTGCACCTGGGCAGCGTCGCCGAGGCCGGGCCCCCGCTGCTGCGGAGCCTGGAGCGGAGCGGGGCCACGGTGCTGGCCTCCGTGCCGTCCGTCACCGACCGGCTGGCGTGGCTGGTGCGCCGGGCCCGGCGACCGCCCCGGCTGCGGCTGCTCACCAACACCGGAGCGGCCCTGGACCCGGGCACGGTCGCCGCGCTGCGAGCGGCGATCCCCACGCTGAGGGTCCAGCTCATGTACGGGCTGACCGAGTGCAAGCGGACCACGATCATGCCGCCCGACGGGGACCTGGAGCGGCCCGGGTCGTCGGGCAGGGCGCTGCCCGGCACCGAGGTGTTCGTCGTCGACGAGGACGGGACCCGGCTGCCGCCGGGGGAGGTCGGCCAGTTCGTGGTGCGCGGCCCGCACGTCATGGCCGGGTACTGGCGGCGGCCGGAGCTCACCGCCGAGCGGTTCCCGCGCGCCGAGGGCCTCTTCCCCGAGCTGCGTACGGGGGACTACGGGTGGCTCGACGAGGACGGCTACCTGTACTTCTCCGGGCGCCGCGACGACCTCTACAAGGAGCGCGGCTTCCGGGTCAGCGCCACCGAGGTGGAGGCCGCCGCCCGGCGCGTGGCGGAGGTGGCCGACGCCGCCGTGCTGACACCGGGCCCCCGGACCGGCGGCAGGGCCGTGCTCGTCGCGGTGACCGCGCTGGACCCCGCCGACGTCCTGGACCGGATGCGCGGGTTCATCGAGGAGTACAAGATCCCGCGCCGCTGCGTCCCCGTGGCGGCCCTGCCCACCAACGGCAACGGCAAGGTCGACCGGCGCGCGCTCGCCGACCTGGCGGACGCCGGTGCCGGTGCCCGGACAGAAGCAGGCGCCGACGACTCCGTACCGACGAACCGGAAGGGATGAACCCTATGGACCGCACCGATGTGACCACCGCGCTGGAGACCGCGCTCAGTACGGTGCTCGACCGGCCCGTGACCGGACTGCAAGGCGGCACACGGCTCTTCGACGATCTGCACCTCGACTCCACCACGATGCTGGAGATGCTGATGGAGCTGGAGGACTCGCTCGGTCTGGAGGTCGACCCCGAGGAGCTGGACGCGGACGACTTCGAGACCGTCGACACCTTCACCGACTTCGCGCTCGCCCGACTGGCCGGGCAGCAGCGGAGTTCGGGGAAGGCCGCCTGACCACCGCGCCGTAGCCGTTCCATCAGCCGAGGGAAGGAAGAACCGCCGATGATCGTCCGCTCCTTCAAGGACATCGAGAACACCGACCGGCATGTGAGGTCCAAGTCCGGCACCTGGGAGAGCAAGCGCATCGTGCTCGCCCGGGAGGGCGTCGGGTTCTCGCTGCACGAGACCACGGTGTACGCGGGCACGGAGACGTCCATGTGGTACGCCAACCACATCGAGGCCGTCCTCTGCGTCGAGGGCGAGAGCGAGCTGACGAACGACGAGACCGGGGAGAGGCATCTGATCACCCCGGGCACCATGTACCTGCTCGACGGGCACGAGAAGCACACGCTGCGGCCCCGGACCGACTCGCGCTTCATCTGCGTGTTCAACCCGCCGGTCACCGGGCGCGAGGACCACGACGCCGACGGCGTCTACCCGCTCCTCACGGAGGAGGCCGTATGACCGCCCCCGCCCCCGCCACCTCCTCCGCCCGCCTCCGGCCGGAGTTCCGGGCCCCGCGCGTCGAGGACGCCCCCGCGCTCTGGGAGCTGGTCGACGGGACCGAGGAGCTGGACAACAACAGCCCGTACTACTACGCCCTGTGGTGCCGGGACTTCGCCGCCACCTCGCTCGTGGCCACCCTGGACGGCGAGGTCATCGGCTTCCTCACCGGGTACGTCAGGCCCGACGAACCGGACACCTATCTGGTGTGGCAGGAGGCGGTACGGCCCCGGCACGGTATCCCGATGCTCGGCGTACAGCTCTTCGAACGGGCCGCCGACCGGGCCGTGGAGCGGGGCGCGCGCTTCATCGAGGCCACCGTCTCCGCCGACAACAAGGCCATCATCATGGTGCTGAAGAAGGTCGCGAAGCGGTACGCGGCCGAGGTGGAGACCCGGGTCCTCTTCCCCGGTGACCTCTTCCCGGGCGAGCACCACGACGAGGTGCTGTACCGGATCGGTCCGCTCGCGCCGCGGGGCGGGTGAGTCGACGCGGGCCCCCGCCCCGGGCCGCGTACCGCGTCACCCCGTGCCGGTCTCCTCGCCGGTCCCGCGGAAGGTGGTGCGGTACGCGCGCGGCGAGACCCCGAGCGCCTCGCGGAAGTGCTGGCGCATCGCCGTGCCCGTACCGAAGCCGGCCGCCGCGGCGATCCGGTCCACCGGCTGGTCCGTGCGCTCCAGGAGGTGCCGCGCGTGGTGCAGCCGCTGGGCGGCCAGCCAGCGCATCGGGGTCTGGCCGGTCTCCTGGAGGAAGCGGCGGCTCAGCGTCCGTACGCTGACCGCCGCCTCCCGGGCCAGATCCTCCAGCGTCAGCGGCTCGCCCAGGTGGCGCAGGGCGTAGGTGCGGGCGGCGGCCGTGGGGCTGGCACCCGGTTCGGGGACGGGCTGCTCGATGTACTGGGCCTGGCCGCCGTCGCGGTGCGGCGGGACGACGGTGCGCCGGGCGACGGTGTTGGCGATCTCGCTGCCGTGGTCGCTGCGGATCATGTGCAGGCAGAGGTCGATCCCGGCGGCGACCCCCGCCGAGGTGAGGACGTTCCGGTCGTCCGTGTAGAGGACGTCCGGGTCGACGTCGACCTCCGGGTAGAGCGTGCGCAGCTCGTCGCAGGACTTCCAGTGCGTCGTCGCCCGCCGCCCCGCCAGCAGCCCGGCCGCCGCCAGGACGAACGTACCCGTGCAGATCGACGCCACCCTGGCCTCCGCCGGGATCCGGGCGAGCGCCCGGCGCACCGGCTCGGGGACCCGCCCGCGTTCCTGCGGACCGTAGTCCTCCACCGCCGCCGGTACGAGCACGGTGTCGGCGCTCTCCAGCGCCTCGGGGCCGTGGCGCACGTTCACGGTGAAGTCCGCGTCCGTGGTGGTCTCGCCGGGGTCGACGGCACAGGTCACCACCGAGTACAGCGGTCGGCCGGTGGTGTCGAGCGCCGTCCCGAACAGCCGGTGGACGATGCCCAGCTCCATCGGCAGCAGCCCCGGACGTACGAGCGTGACCACCCGGTGCACCGGGTGGTCCGCGGCTGCCGCTGGCCCTGTTCGCCCTGTCTGCTCCCGTTTTCCACTCCCGGTCGTCATGGCCAGATTGTTTCACTACATGTCCAGCTGGCCAGTGGTGGACGATCACCGACCTGCCGAGGATGAGGAACATGGACGAAGAAACGACCGGAAACACCGAGGCGCCACGGCCCCGGCGGATCCACCGCGCGTGGTGGGTCGCGAGCGCCGCCGCCCTCGCCATCGTCGTCGCGGGTGCCTTCTCCACGATGCCCGGCATCCTCATGAACCCGCTCCAGCAGGAGTTCCACTGGTCGCGCGGGACGATCGGGGTCGCCTCGGCGGTGAACATGGTCCTGTACGGGCTCACCGCGCCGTTCGCCGCCGCCCTGATGGACCGCTTCGGCATCCGCCGGGTGGTCGTCGCCGCCCTCAGCACCGTCGCCGCCGGGTCGCTCCTCACCACCGTGATGACCGCGCCCTGGCAGTTCACCCTCTTCTGGGGCTTCCTCGTCGGCCTGGGCACCGGCTCCATGGCGATGGCCTTCGGCGCCACGGTCACCAACCGCTGGTTCACCACCCGGCGCGGCCTGGTCACCGGCATCCTCTCCTCGGGCAGCGTCTTCGGGCAGATGGTGTTCCTGCCCGCGCTCGCCTGGACCATCGACCACTACGACTGGCGGCCGGCCCTCGTCACCCTCGCGCTCGTCGCGCTGGCCGTCGCGCCCGTCATCTGGCTGGTCCTGCGCGACCATCCCGCCGACATCGGCCGGAGCCCGTACGGCAGCGCGGAGTTCGTCCCCAAGCCGCCCCCCGTGGGCGGGGTCGCCCGCCGCACCCTCGCCGTGCTCCGCGACGCGGCCCGCACCAAGCCGTTCTGGCTGCTCGCGGGGGCCTTCGCGATCTGCGGGGCCACCACCAACGGCATCATGTGGACGCACTTCACCCCGGCCGCCCACGACCACGGCATGGCCATCACCACCGCGTCGACCCTGCTCGCCCTCATCGGCGTCTTCAACGTCTTCGGCACCATCGCCTCCGGCTGGCTCACCGACCGCAAGGACGCCCGCAGGCTCCTCGCCGTCTACTTCGCGCTGCGCGGAGTGCTGCTGGTGCTGCTCCCGCTGATGATGGCCGCCACGGTCAACCCGGCGATGATGGTCTTCGTGGTCGCCTTCGGCCTCCTCGACCTGGCCACCGTCCCGCCCGTCATCGCGCTGTGCCGCACGTTCTACGGGGACGACAGCGCCATCGTCTTCGGGTGGGTCAACGCGGCCCACCAGGTCGGCGCCGCCCTGGCCGCCTTCCTGGGCGGCGCGGCCCGGGACGCCTTCGGCAGCTACGACCCGGTCTGGCTGCTGCTCGGTGCCGCGTGCGCGCTCGCCGCGCTGGTCTCGCTGACCATCCGCCGCGACGTCGCCCACCGCTACCCCTCCCCGTCCGGCACGCCGGGCCCGGACCGGGACCGGGGCCACGAGCAGGTGCCTTCCGGCAAGCGCCGGCGTTGAGCGTCAGTCCCCCGGCGGTCCGGATGCTCCGCCGGGGGATCGGCTCGGCGTTCCGGAGCGGCCGGGCCGGTCGCCGCCTACGGCGGTGCCGGTTCCGCCGGGCGGGCTCGGCACGCGAGCGGGCCCGCCCGGCGGCAGGCCGAAGGGCCCCGGGGCGGCCCGGCCTTCACGGTCGGCGGGAGCCACCGCGACCACGGGTTCCGGTCAGCGCACGTCGACGAAGTCGGTGGCGGACGTGGCGGGGCCCGTGGTGGAGGAGCCCTTGTACGTCCAGCGCCAGTGGCCGTCCACCGATGCGGTGACGGTGGTCTTCAGGGCGCCCGCGGAATCCGACTGCACGGTCTTCACGCTGGTGTAGGCCGAGCTGCCCTTCTTGCGGAACTGGAGGGTGGCACTGCCCGCGACGCCGGTGTACTTGCGCTTCGCCCAGTCGGCGCGGGTCAGCTTCCCCGTGACGGTGAGCTTCTTGCCCTTCTTCACCGGCTCGGGGGAGGCGTCGACGGTGGCCTTGCCCCAGCGCTTGACCTGGACGCCGCCGGAGGCCGTCCTGTGCTCCTCGGCCTTCCGGGTCCCGTTGGGGTTGAACAGGCGCATCACGAGGCCGATCTTCCAGGTCGTGGCATCGCTGTTCGTGCGCAGGTCGTAGCGCGGCTCGATGTAGAGCGTGCCCTCGCAGCGGGCGCTGCGCGGACCGGTCGCGTAGCAGATGGACGTACCCATCCGGAGGGCGGTGTCGAACTCGGCCTTCGCGGGGGTGGTGTTCCGGTACAGGAAGGGATGCGCTTGGAAGCGGCCTCCATCGGGCGTGTACCCCGGAGGCAGGGAGATGTTCCACGTGGCCGGGGGCTCCTGCACGTCCGAGGTGCCCACCACGATGGGCTTGCCCTTGTTGATGACGACGTTCGTGATGGAGATCCCGGTGGGCGCGGCCTGCGCCGACGGGGCGGTCAGCGAGGCGAACACCACGGCTCCCGCGACGGCGGCGGCGACGCTGGTTCTTCGGATCTTCGGGCTCCTGCTGCGACCTGGGTTCACTGCGCACCTCTTGGCTGTACGGGCGGTGGGCGCCGACTGCCGGGCCCCTACGGGCGGCAGGCGGCGCGACAGCGTACCAACGCGGCGATCACGGGCGATCGTCGCGGACTCGAGGGCGTGGGTGGGGGCTAGTCGGCGGTCACGGCGCCGAGGAAGGCCGCCCAGGCGGCGGCGGGGAGGACGAGTGCGGGGCCGTGGGGGTTCTTGCTGTCACGGACGGGGACGACGCCGGGGAATCCGTCCGCCACCTGTACGCAGTTGCCACCCTCCTGGTTGCTGTAGCTGCTGCTGCGCCAGGCGGCGCCGGTCAGGTCGGGACGGGACGCGGCTTCCACGGTAATCGGCCTCCAGCACGGATCGGATCAGGTCGAGCGACATCAGCGGCGGGAGCGCCATCGCCCTGAGGTGATCGTAGGTCAGAACGAACCGTTCGACCTCGTCCGGTTCCTCGGTCAGCCGACCGCTGTGCGCGCCCTCGGTGTAGGCCACTTCGGAGCCGTCCGGCATGACGAGCACGGTGAGGGAGCCGCCCAGCGATCCGTGCTCGCCCTGGTCGAACGGCAGCACCTGGAGGGTGGTGCCCGGCTCCTCGGCCGACCGGAGCAGCTTCTCCAACTGGCCGCGCATCACCGGCTTTCCCCCGACCGGCCGTCGCAGCACGGCCTCGTCGAGGACGATCCACAGGTGGGGGCGGTCCGGGCCGGTGAGCCGGTGCTGGCGGTCGAGCCGCGCGCAGACGCGTTCCTCCAGATGCTCGGCGTCCCGCAGCGAGTAGCCCACGCTCAGCAGCGCCCGCGCGTACTCCGGGGTCTGGAGCAGGCCGGGCACGGCGTGCGAGGCGTATTCGCGGATCACCCTGGCCCGGGCCGAGTAGGCGATGAACGCCTGCGACCAGTCCGGGAAGGCCTCCCGCTGTACGAACGGCCACAGGTCGATCAACAGGTCGTCCGCCACCAGTTCACGGTCCAGGGACCGCGTCAGCTCCAGCGTCGGTTTCGCTCCGGTCGCGCGTTCGACCTGGTTGATGCGGCTGCCGACCACATGCGTGCGGGCGCCCACTTCGGTCTGGGTGAGTCCGGCCGCCTCGCGGAGCTTGCGTACGCGGTTGCCGAAGAGGGCGGCCATGGTGGATTGCGGGTCAATTGCTCTGGCCACAGCGTTACTTCCGTTCTTTACGGCCGACGAGGTAAGGCGCTGTCACCTTTCGAGGCTAGGGCGGACGGCCGACTCTTGAGTACGGAACGTCACGGAACTCGCACGTGCGGGTGACGTGAGGAGAGTCGAGCGACGGGAAGATCGGCATGACCGGCAAGAGGGCGACCGCAGTGGGGAAGGCCGACGCGCTGGAGGCGGATCGGCCCGTCCCGCGCGGCTTCGGGCTGAACGGCAACGGGTACGGTTCGCTGGCCCGGCAGTTCCCCTCCACGCCCCGGGGCGCCCAGGAGGCGCGCCACGCGGTGGTGCGGCAGCTGGGGCACTGGGGGTTCGGGCCCATGACGGACGCCTCGTGCACCGTGGCCCTGGTCGTGGCGGAGCTGGCCGCCAACGCGGTGTCCCACGGGCAGCTCCCGGGGAGGGACTTCGGGGTGCGCGTGGACTACGAGGGGCCCGCGAGCCGCTTCCGTATCGAGGTCTCGGACGCCAGGCTCGGCCGGACCCCCGAGGAGCCGGTGCTGCCGCCAGCCGACCGGGAGGCGGGGCGCGGGCTGTTCCTGGTGGAGTGCCTGGCGTCGCGGTGGGGCTGGGAGCCCCGGAACCCGATCGGGAAGACCGTGTGGGCCGAGGTGGCGGCCGCCTCGCCCGCGCGGCCGTCATGAGGAGCTGTCCGGGCGGTGGCGGTCATGCCCGGCCCTTCGGGACGTCGGTGATCATGTCCTTCAGGGGACGCCGTGCCCCCGCTCCCGGGTTCCCCCGCGCGGACCGCGTCCCTCCGGCCGGCGGCGACCCTGACCCCGCCTCCACCGGGAGGACGACTCCCCCTAGGGGGCACCCCCTCAGAGTGGCCAGGGCCCCTTCCTCCCGGCGGAGGACGTGGCGGGCGAGGCCGTTTCCTTAACCTGTTCTTACGTCGCACCTGCGGAGCACGGCAGGGGGGAGGGTGGGGAAAACCCCACCTCAAGACTGCGCTGGGCACCATCGCGCCGGACGGTCACCTGAATCCAGACTGAGGAACGCAAGCAGCGACGCCCAGTCACCCATCGATATAGGAGACATACCGTGACATCGGCTGTAACCATTCCCAGGCACGGGGGCACTGGAGGGCGTACGGCCGTCGCGGCGCGAGCGCGGCAGGTCGTCAAGGCGTACGGCAGCGGGGAGACCCGGGTCGTCGCGCTCGACCATGTCGACGTGGACATCGCCCGCGGGCGGTTCACGGCGATCATGGGCCCCTCCGGCTCCGGCAAGTCCACGCTGATGCACTGCCTGGCCGGTCTCGACACGGTGACGTCGGGCGAGATCTTCCTCGACGAGACCGAGATCACCAAGCTCAAGGACAAGAAGCTCACCCAGCTCCGGCGCGACCGGATCGGCTTCATCTTCCAGGCGTTCAACCTCCTCCCGACGCTCAACGCGATCGAGAACATCACGCTGCCCATGGACATCGCGGGCCGTAAGCCCGACGCCGAGTGGCTGCGCCAGGTCGTGGAGACCGTCGGGCTCGCGGAGCGCCTCAAGCACCGCCCCACCCAGCTCTCCGGCGGCCAGCAGCAGCGCGTGGCGGTCGCCAGGGCGCTGGCCGCCAAGCCGGACATCATCTTCGGTGACGAGCCCACCGGAAATCTCGACTCCCGGGCCGGCGCCGAAGTCCTCTCCTTCCTCCGCAGGTCGGTCGACGAGCTGGGCCAGACCATCGTCATGGTCACCCACGACCCCGTCGCCGCCTCCTACGCGGACCGGGTCCTCTATCTCGCCGACGGCTCCATCGTCGACGAGATGTACGACCCGACGGCGGATCAGGTCCTCGACCGCATGAAGCACTTCGACGCACGTGGGCGGACGTCATGACTGTCTGGAAGACCTCCCTGCGCAACTTTTTCGCGCACAAGGGCCGGATGGCCCTCTCCGCGGTGGCGGTGCTGCTCTCCGTGGCGTTCGTCTGCGGCACGCTCGTCTTCACCGACACGATGAACACCACCTTCGACAAGCTCTTCACCCTCTCCGCTCCGAACGTCACGGTCAGCCCGAAGGACGCCGGAGCGAACGACGAGCACCCCATCGACGGCAAGCCCGCCTCCCTGCCCGCCTCGCTCGTCCAGCAGGTCGAGAAGGCCGACGGGGTGAAGAGGGTCGAGGGCGCGGCCTTCTCCATGGCGGTCACCGTCGTCGACAGCGAGAACAAGAACATGGGCTCCGAGACCGGCGCCCCCACCATCGCGGGCAACTGGACGCAGAACGAGCTGCGTTCGATGGAGATCACCTCCGGGCACGCGCCCCGTGGCCCCACCGAGGTGATGGTCGACGCCGACACCGCGAAGAAGCACCAGCTCAAGATCGGCGACGAGCTGCGCACCATAGCCGTGACCGGTGACATCAGGGCGAAGATCAGCGGCATCGCCTCCTTCACCGTCACCAACCCGGGCGCGGCCGTCGTCTACCTCGACACCGCCACCGCCCAGAAGCACCTGCTGGGCGCTCCCGACGTCTTCACCCAGATCCTGGTGACCGCCGAGAGCGGCATCAGCGACACCCAGCTCAAGAAGAACGTGGCCGCCGTCCTCGACGACTCCGCCGCGTACAAGCTGCAGACCCAGCAGGAGGCCGCCGACGCCAACAGGGACTCCATCGGCGCCTTCCTGGACGTCATGAAGTACGCGATGCTCGGCTTCGCCGGGATCGCCTTCCTCGTCGGCATCTTCCTCATCGTCAACACCTTCTCGATGCTCGTCGCCCAGCGGACCCGCGAGATCGGCCTGATGCGGGCCATCGGCTCCAGCCGCAAGCAGGTCAACCGGTCCGTGCTGCTGGAGGCGGTCCTGCTCGGCATCGTCGGCTCCCTCCTCGGGGTCGCCGCCGGTATCGGGCTCGCCGTCGGGCTGATGAAGCTGATGGGCGCCGTGGGCATGGAGCTGTCCACCCGCGACCTCACCATCGCCTGGACGACCCCCGTCACCGGCCTCGTGCTCGGCGTCGTCGTCACCGTCCTCGCCGCCTACATCCCGGCCCGCAGGGCCGGCAAGGTCTCCCCGATGGCCGCCCTCCGCGACGCCGGGACCCCCGCCGACGGCAGCTCCGGATGGGTCCGGGCCGGAATCGGGCTGCTCCTCACGGCGGCCGGCGGGGCCGCCCTGTGGGCGACCGCTCAGGCCGACAAGGCCACCGAGGGGTCGATGTTCCTCGCCCTCGGCGTGCTGCTGACCCTCATCGGCTTCATCGTGATCGGACCGCTGCTGGCCGGTGTCGTCGTCCGGGCGCTCAGCCTGGTCCTCCTGCGGCTCTTCGGCCCGGTCGGCCGGCTGGCCGAGCGCAACGCGCTGCGCAACCCCCGGCGTACGGGAGCGACCGGCGCCGCCCTGATGATCGGGCTCGCCCTGGTGGCCTGCCTCTCCGTCGTCGGCTCCTCCATGGTGGCCTCGGCCACCGAGGAACTGGACAAGTCGGTCGGCGCGGACTTCATCGTCCAGGACAGCGGCACCGGCCGGCCGATCGTGCCCCAGGCCGCCGAGGCCCTGCGTGCCGTGCCGGGCCTGGAGCACATGACGGACTACACCTACCTCAAGGCGAAGGTCACCGCCCCCGACGGCAGGACGGTCGACGAGGGCATCACCGCCACCTCCCCGTCCTACCGGAAGGACGTCCGCCGCACCGCCGTCTCCGGCGACCTCGCCCAGGCGTACGAGAAGAACGCCATGTCCGTCGGTGAGGACTACGCCGAGAAGCACGGCGTCAAGGTCGGGGACACTCTGACGGTCGCCTTCGCGTCCGGCGAGACCGCGAAGCTCAAGGTCGCGGCCATCACCTCCGACGACACCAACATCGACCGCGGCGCGATGTACACGGATATCGCCACGGCGACCTCCTACATGCCCGCCGACAAGATGCCGCAGAACGTGGTGATGTTCGGCAAGGCCGAGGAGGGCAAGGAGAAGGAGGCGTACGCCGCCCTCAAGAGCGCCCTCGCGGAGTACCCGGTCTACAAGGTGCAGAACCAGGCCGACTTCAAGGAGGACCTGAAGAACCAGATCGGCCAGCTCCTGAACATCGTCTACGGACTGCTCGCCCTCGCGATCATCGTCGCGGTGCTCGGAGTGGTGAACACCCTCGCCCTCTCCGTGGTCGAGCGGACCCGGGAGATCGGCCTGATGCGGGCCATCGGCCTCTCCCGCCGCCAACTCCGCCGGATGATCCGGCTGGAGTCCGTGGTCATCGCCCTCTTCGGCGCCCTGCTCGGACTGGGCCTGGGGATGGGCTGGGGGACGGCGGCCCAGAAGCTGCTGGCCCTGGAGGGGCTGGAGGTCCTGGAGATCCCGTGGCCGACGATCCTCACGGTCTTCGCCTGCTCGGCACTGGTGGGGCTCTTCGCCGCCCTCGTCCCGGCCTTCCGGGCGGGCCGGATGAACGTCCTCAACGCCATCGCGACGGACGGCTGAGGAGGCCGCCGGGGCCGGCCCGCCGGATGCCCGAGGCCGCCGGGGGTGGACGCGGCCGTCGGCTGAAGTCACCGCCCGCCAGCCTCAACTGGCGGCTGGTGAAACGGAGTTCACCGTAAGATGGTCCCCAGGCCCCGGGGTGTTCCTCCAAACGCCCCGGGGCCGGACACGTTCCCCTGACAGCGCTCTCCCAGACGGGGGAGCGCTGTCAGCTTGTTGCACGCGCGGTCGCGGCCCTGTGCAGCAAGCTGACACGACCACACCTCTGCCTCCCCGCCCCGCGCTGGCATCGTCGTCCGTGCCGGACCCACCCGGCACGGATGCCAACGCCGAAAGGGGACAACGTGTTGAGGACTTCGCCCCACCCGGAGCCGCGCCGCGCGCCCCGTACCGCCGCCGCCCTCACCGCCGGGATCGCTCTCGCCGCCGTCACCTTCCTGGCCGGACCCGCGGTGGCCGCCGCACCCCAGCAGACCGCACCCGCCTCCCCGCCCCGCGCCGCCGCGGCCGCGTCCGCGGGCCCTGCCTCCTCAGCCGGTGCGCATGAGCCCGCCACCCGGCTGATCTGCACGGGGCTGGCAGGGGCCATCGGCCATCTGCCGCCGGAATCCGCGCCCGTACGGGTGTGCAAGCTGGTCAACGGCTGGGACTAGGGCCGGGCCGATCGTGATGCGGTTTCAGCTCCTGGGCCCGCTGGCCCTCGCGGACGGCCCCGATGTCGTCGTCCTCCAGCCCTCCAAGCCCGTGATCCTGCTCGCGGCGCTCCTCCTGAACGCCAACTCCACCGTCTCCGCCGACTACCTGCAGCGGGCGGTGTGGGGCGAGGAGCAGCCCGCCACCGCCAGGGCCGCCCTCCAGACCTGCGTCCTGCGGCTGCGTCGACTCTTCGCCAAGCACGGAGTCACCGGCACCTCCATAGAGGCGGCCCCCGGCGGCTACCGGATCACCGCCGCGCCCCCCACCCTGGACCTTCTCGGCTTCCGCGACCAGGTGCGCCGGGCCACCTCCCTCGCCCGGGATCCGGAGGCGGAGCTGTACACGCTCAGGGACGCGCTCTCCCTCTGGCAGGGCTCGCTGCTCGCCAACGTACGGTCCGACGTCCTGCACCGGGACGAGGTGCCCCGGCTCTCCGAGGAGCGGCTGCGGGCGGTCGAGCGGGTCTGCGACCTGCTGCTGGGGCTCGGGCGCTGCGGTGACGCGCTGGTCGACCTCTGGGCCGCTACGCGCGTATACCCAGGTCATGAGCGGTTCCACGAACAGCTCATCGAGGCGCTCTACCGCACCGGCCGCCAGTCCCAGGCCCTTGCCGAGTACCGCAGGGTCAAGGGCTTCCTCCTGGACGAGCTGGGCGTGGACCCCTCGCCGTCCTTACGGCAGCTGGAGCTGTCCATCCTGCGTGGCGAGGATCTGGGGACAGCCGTGCCCACCGGGGCTGTAACCTCCGGGGCTGTGCCCACCGGGGCCGTGCCGACCGGGGCCGTGGCCTCTGTGACCGCCGCACCCGTGCCCGGTGTGCCTGCCCCGAAGACCGCCGCGCCGGAACCGGGGCCGTACCCGGCGCCCGCCCCGCGCGTCGCCCCGCAGGCGGCCGTTCCGCTCCCGGCAGCCGCCCCCGGGGTCGGGCCCGTCGCCGCCGTGCCGCTCTTCACCGGGCGGGCGGCCGAGGCCGAGGCCCTGGCCGCCCGCCTCACCGCCGAGCCGTCCTCCGGCACCGACGGCGGGCGGCCCCTCGCCGTGCTGGTCTCCGGCGCCCCCGGCACCGGCAAGACCGCCCTGGCCCAGCATGTCGCCCACCTGGTGCGGGACAGCTTTCCCGCCGGGCGGCTGCTCGTCCGGATGACCCGGCCGAACGGCCACCCCCGTACGGCGGATGAGGTCGCCGCCGACGTGGCCGCCGCACTCGCGCCCGGCGGAACCGTCGGGCCCGGCGGAACGGGCGGCACGGGTCATACCGGCGGCACGCGCGGGCGGGCGCTGCTGATCCTGGACGACGTGGTCGACGCCGACCAGGTCCGCCCGCTGCTCACCCCCGGCGTGTTCGCGCCAGGCCCGCCCCGGTCGCCCGCCGGAGGAGCCCCGGGGGCGCACCCCGACGGCCCGGAGCCGGCTGTCGTCGTCACCAGCCGGATGGGGCTCGGCGGCCTCATCGCCACCCACGGCGGCTGGGTGCACCGGCTTACCGCCTTCACGCAGGCGGAGTCGTACGCGTTCCTGCTCGCCGCCCTCGGCACGGAACGGGTCGAGGGCGAACAGCGGGCCGCCCACCGGCTCACCGCACTCTGCGGCCACTTCCCCGCCGCCCTGCGCATCCTCACCGCCCGGCTGCTCACCCGCCCCGGGCTGCTACTCGGGGACGCGGTCGACTGGCTGGGCGACGACCCGCTGGCCCGGCTCACCCTGACCGACTCCCCGGACCACTCGGTGAGCGGCCTCTTCGACGGCGCGCTCGGCCGCCTCGACCCCCGGCTCCGCGAAGCACTCCTGCGTATCGGCACCGGACCGCCGGAACTCCTGCGCGCGGCCGACGGCCCGGACGGCAGGGGAGGCCGCCCGGCCGTCCCCGAAGACGTACTGGAGCAGCTCGCCGACGCCGGTCTCCTGGAGGACGGGCCGCCGGGCCCGTACCGCGTCCACGATCTGCTCCGCGCCCATCTGCGAAGAACCGTCCGGATCCGCGACCGCCGCACAGAGAAGGTGTGATCCCCATGGCCGAGAGCGCCGCCCCCGCCCGCACCGCCCCCGCACCCCCCGCATCCGCCCCCACCGGAGCCTTCGACGCGCTCGCGGCGACCCGCCCGCGCATCCGCCGGGACGTCCTGTTCACCGAGACCCCCGGTGGCGTGCTCTTCCACAACGCCGACGGCGGCTTCCACCTCACCGGCCGCACCGCCTACCGCTTCGCCTCCCTCGTCGTCCCCCACCTCACCGGCCGCCACCGGCTGGACGAACTGTGCGCCGGATTCGGCCCGGCCCAGCGGGCGATGGCCGCCGAACTGGTCAAGACGCTGTACGCGCGCGGCTTCGCCCGCGACATCCCGGCCACCGAGAGCGCCACGGGCACCACCGGGGCAGCCGGGGCCACCGGAACCGCCGGGGACGACGGCCTCCCCGAAGAGATCGCCGAACGGTTCGCCGCCCAGATCGCCTACGTCGACCACTACACCGACGGCGCCCCCGCCCGCTTCGCCCGCTACCGCGCCACCCGCGTCGCCGTCCTCGGTGACGACGAGACCGCCCGCTGGTGCGCGCTGAGCCTGGTGCGCAACGGCTGCGCCCGGATCGGCACCACCGTCCCCCACGACGACGTCACCGCCGAGGCCGCCGGGGCCGGAGCGCGGACCGAGACGATCGGCACCCGAGCCGCAGCGGACACGGGCTGGCCGGAGCTGGCGGGGTACGACGTCGTCGTGGTCACCGGCGCCGGGGCGGCAGCGCGCACCCACGCGCTGCTGGCCGCCGGGGTCCCCGAGGGCGTGACGCTCATCCCCGCGTGGATCTTCGGCCGCCGCCTCGTCGTCGGCCCGCTCGCCACCGCCACCTCCACCGGCTGCTGGTCCTGCGCGCTCCTGCGCCTCGGCGCCAACGTCGACGCGGGCACCGCCGCCGAGCTGTGGAGCCAGGCCGCCGGTGCCGTACCGGTCTCCGACGACGCCCTGACCGGGCCGGTCGCGGCGATGGTCGGCAACCTCGTCGGCTACGAGATCTTCCGCCTCACCACCGGCGCCCTCCCCGCCGAGACGGCCGGTCAGCTCCTCGTCCAGGACCTCGCATCGCTGGACGTGACGAGCGAACCGGTCCACCCCCACCCCCGCTGCTCCCGTTGCGCCGCCCTGACGGCCGGCCGGGCTCCGGCCCCCGCCGCGCTGCCGAGCGCCCTCGCGCTGCCCGCCACCCCGACCGTGGAGACCGCCCGGCACGCGGAGGCGCTGGTCGAGGAGTTGAACCGGGTCAGCACGGCTCTGGTGCGCCCGTACGCGGGGATCTTCAGCCGGTACGACGACGAGGATCTGACCCAGACCCCGCTGAAGCTCAGCCGGGTGGAGGTGGCGCTCGGTGGCGGCGTGCGCCGGCTGGTCGCCGCGTTCGACGTGCACCATCTGGCGGGGGCGCGGATGCGGGCGCTGTACGCGGCGGCGGACGTGTACGTCGAGCATGTCGTGCCGCTCCCGGCGCAGGACGGCCCGGGGCGCGCCGTGCGCACCCTCCGCCCCGCCGCCCTCACCACCGGCGGCGGCACCGGCGCCGAGCCCACCGCCTGGGCGACGGCGACGTCGCTGATCAGCAAGGAGCCCGTACGGGTCCCGGCGGCGGCCCTGCGCCCCTTCGGCCCGCACAACCGGAACCGGGCGCACCTGGCGAGCCGGGCCGGTTCCGGCGCGGGTGGCAGTGCGGCGGAGGCGGCCGGGCAGGGGCTGCTCTCGGCGCTCGCGCACGACGCCCTGGTCCGGGCGGTGCGGGGAGCCGCCCCCGTGAGCCCGGTCGCGGCCGACGGCGACGACCCGGAGCTGGTGTTCCTGCTCAAGTCGGCCGCCAACCTGGACATCGCGGTGGAGCTGCTGGACCTGGGCGAGGAGGGACGCACCTCGGCCCACGTGGTCCTGGCCCGCGAGGCGGAGGGGGCTTCGGCGCAGGGCGGGTCAGCGCAGGGCCGCTGGGCGGTCGGGGCCGGGCTCTCCCGGCGTACGGCGGCGGCCTCGGCCCTGCGCGACCTGCTCGGCCAGGTCCAGCTGGCCGCCGAGGACCCGGGGGCGGTGGTCGACCTCGGGGACCCGCTGCTGGGAGACCTCGCTCCCGCCGCGATCGCGGTCGACGGGGAGTCGGTGGCGGTGAAGGGGGCGGAGACGACGTTCGACGCGGTGCTGGACCGGCTGCGTGCCACCGGGCGCGACGCGCTGTACGTGGACACCACCCCGGCGGACCTTACGGCGGGCTCCATCGCCACGGCCCGGGTCCTGGTGACGGTGGACTCCCTCATGCCGGGCGGTACCGATGCCCGTTGAGACACCCGTGGCCGCCCCGCCCGCCCTGGGGGAGTCCACCGCCCTGTTCACCGAGCTGGTACGGGCCGGGCTCGCCCGGCACGGTGAGGCCGGGGCCGCCACCGTGCCTCTGGACGTCCAACCCCTCGGCGTACGGGATGCGTTCAGGGCCGAGGGCGCCCCGCCCGCCGCCGTCCCCGTCCGCTACTACGGCCGCCACGCCGTCGTCGGCCCCTTCCCGACGGCGGAGGGGGAGGACACTCCCCGGCTCCCCTGCGCCCGCTGCCTGGAGCGCCGGTGGCAGGCCGTGCGCTCGGTGCCCCTGCGCGAGGCGCTGGAACTGGGCGCGGGGACCCGGGCGGCGGGCCCGTCCCCGTATCTCACGTCCTTCGCGGCCCAGGCGGTGGCCGGGCTGATCGCCGCCCGGCTGACCGGCGGCGGCCCGGAGACCGGGGCCTTCCCCGCCGTCCACCTGGTCGACCTCCAGACCCTGGCCGTCCGCCACTACCCGCTCGTCCCGGACCCCGAGTGCCCGGTCTGCGCCACCCCCGAGCCCGACACCGACGAGGCCGCCACCATCACTCCGGGGCCCGCGCCCAAGCTGCGCCCCGGCAGCTTCCGGGTCCGGGACATCGGGACGTACGAACTGCCGATCGAGCCGTACGCCAACCCGGTCTGCGGCTCGCTCGGCCCCTCCGTCGTCCAGGACGTCTCCTCCACCTCCACCTCCGCCACCATCGGCTGCTTCTCGATGCGCTCGGGCCCCTACCTGCGGGAGACGTTCTGGGGCGGGCACGCCGACACCTTCGCCGAGAGTGTGCGGATCGGAGTGCTGGAAGGCCTTGAGCGGTACGCGGGGATGCGGTCGCGGGCCAAGCGCGCCCAGGTGCGCGCGAGCCTGGACGACTTGCGGGCGGACGACCGGGCGGTGGTCGACCCCCGGACTGTGGGGCTCTACTCGGATGCCTTCCACGCCGCCAACCCCCGTGTCTCGCCGTTCACTTCGGACCGGCCCATCCCGTGGGTGCGGGGCTGGTCGGTGCGGGACGAGCGGACGGTCCTCGTGCCGGAGGTGCTCACGTACTACCACGCGCCGGGCCTGGAAAACCGGTTCGTGCAGGAGAGCTCCAACGGCTGCGCCTCCGGCGGCGCGTTGGAGGAGGCCGTCTACTTCGGGCTGATGGAGGTCGTGGAGCGGGACGCGTTCCTGCTCTCCTGGTACGGGCGGGCCGCGCTGCCCGAGATCGACCCGCGCACCAGCCGCCGTCCGGCCACCCGCCAGATGGTGGACCGGCTGGAGATGTACGGCTACGAGGCCCGGTTCTTCGACACCCGGATCTCCTTCCCCATCCCCGTCGTCACCGGGGTCGCCGTCCGCCCCGACGGAGGCCTCGGCCGGATGTGCTTCGGCGCCGGCGCCGGACTCGACCCGGAGGCGGCCCTCACCGGGGCGCTCTGCGAGATCGCCACGGACGCCGTCAACCTCCAGGGCCGCACCGAGCGCGACGAGGAGCGGCTGCGGGCGATGGTGGACGACTTCGACAAGGTGGCCGCCCTCCACGACCACCCGCTCGCGTACGGCATCCCGGAGATGGGCGACCACGCGGACTTCCTGCTCGGCGCCCCCGGCTCCGTACGCCAACGGCCCTCCTCCTTCGAGGAGCTGTACGGCGACGGGCCCGGCGCCCGGCCGGTCCTCCCGGTCTCCGACGATCTCCGCGAGGACCTCCGGCGGTGCGTGGACGCCGTCGCGGCCGCCGGGTTCGACGTGGTCGTGGTCGACCAGACCATGCCCGAGCAGCGGGCCCTGGGGCTGACCACGGTGAGCGTCCTCGTGCCCGGTCTGCTGCCGATCGACTTCGGCTGGACCCGTCAGCGCGCCCTGCGGATGCCCCGGCTGCGGACCGCGCTCCGCGAGGCGGGGCTGCGGACGGCGGACCTCACCGACGCCGACCTCAACCCGGCCCCGCACCCCTTCCCATGACCCGTCCCTCTCCCGTCCCTCTCCCGTCCCTCTCCCTCCCTCCCCTGCCCTCCTGCCGTGACCAAGGAGCCCGCCATGGGATACGCCCATGAATACGCCGACGCGATCATGCACCGCGGCCGGGTCCCGATGGACCCCGTCGACTACGTACCGAACTGGCAGGACGGGCCCCGGAAGGCCAAGTTCTACCCGGGCGCCGACAGCTTCCCGCTGCCCGACGCCCCGTACCCCGCCGACGCCACGCTCGACCGGGGCCTGTTCAGGGCAGGCTCCCCGGGCGAACAGGGCCCAGAAGAAAGGGGGTTCGACCTCGTGACCCTCTCCGGGATGCTCCGCGACTCCTACGGGCTCACCGGCCGCCGCCTGGGCGTCCAGGCCAACACCGACCTGCGCGCCCTGCCCTCCTACCCGCTGGCCAACTGGTCGCGCGGCACGGCCTCCGGCGGCGGGCTCTACCCGGTCGCCGTCCACTGGGTCTCCGGGCCGAGCGGCCCCGTACCGCCCGGGGTGCACTACTACTCCACCCGCCACCACACCATGCAGCGGCTGCTCACCGGTGACGTGACCGGCCGGGTGCGCGCCGCCCTGGGGGAGGGGGCGCCGGGGCCGGAGACTGACCAGTACCTGGTGCTCTCCGTCAAGTACTGGCAGAACGCCTTCAAGTACAACAGCTTCTCCTTCCACGCCGTCTCCATGGACCTCGGCGCCTGTGTCCAGACCTGGCGGATGTGGGCGGCTGCCCGAGGGCTGGCGGTCGAGCCCGCGCTCTGGTTCGACGAGGAACGGCTCGCGGGGCTGCTGGGGGTGGACCCGGAGGAGGAGGGGGTCTTCGCGGTCGTGCCGCTGAAGTGGGCCGGTCACGACAGGCGTTCGGCCCGTGTTCCCAGCGCCCCGGTCTCCGTACGCCGCAAGGACGTGGAGCGCTCCCGTACGGTCCTCACCTTCGACGCGCTGCTGCGGATGCAGGCCGCCACCTCCGCCGACGCCGCCGCCCGCCCGGCCCCCGGGGCCCTCGCCCCGGCCGCCGCGCGCCCCGTCGACCCGGCGGCGGCACAGGTGGCACTGCCGCCCGCCCGGCCGCTGGAGACCGACGTGCGCACCGCGCTCCGCGAGCGCCGCTCCAGCTTCGGTCGCTTCGACGCCCAGCAGCCGGTCACCCGCCCGCAGTTGGCGGCCTGCCTGGCCGCGGCGGTGGCCGGATCGCGGCTCGGCGGGGACACCGGTGACGTAGGGCTGGCGAAGCTGTACGTGTTCGTCAGCCATGTGGAGGGGGTGGAGCCGGGGTCGTACGCGTATGACTCCGAACGGCACAGCCTGCGGCGGGTGAAGGAGGGGCGGCCGGGGCAGTTCCTCCAGCGGAACTACTTCCTGGCCAACTACAACCTGGAGCAGGCCGGGGCCGTCCTGGTGCCGACCGTCCGGACCACCGCCGTGCTGGACGCGGTCGGGGACCGGGGATACCGCCTGGTCAACGCCACCGTCGGGGCCGTCGCCCAGTCCCTCTACACCGCCGCGTCCGCCGTCGACCTGGGCTGCGGGGTGGCCCTCGGCTTCGACAACATCTCCTACATCGAGGAGCTGGGGCTCGGCGGGACGGGCGAGGCGCCGCTGCTCATCATGATGATCGGCAACGAGCGGCCCGCGCCAGCCGACTTCCGCTACGAGATCGCCTGAGCGGGGGAGCCGGCATGAGCCTTCCGACGAACGCATCGGGTCTCCGACCCGCCTTCATGGTCCGGGTCGCCGGGCTGCCGGTCGAGAGCGTGCGGGGGCTGCGCTGCCCCGGGAGCCGCCGCTGGGCCGACGAAGTCCTCGACGAATCAGCGCAGTTGACGCTGGTCGCCAAGAAGGCCGGGGACCGGCTCCACGACCTGATCGGCGGCAGCGACGACGAACCGCTCCGCCGCGCCCTGCTCACGCTGCGCCGGGACATCTTCAACGACCGGCTGCCCGCCGCCGATCTCGCCGACGCCCTGCTCTCCCGGATCCGCGCCCTGGATCCCGCGGCAGCCGTCACCCTCACCGACTGGCTGACCGGTCGCCGCGCCCTGGACGAGCGGCGCGCCGCGGGGGCCGCCCTGCTCGCCGCCGAGACCGGCCGCAGCCGTGAGGCGCTGCGCGAGCTGGCCGGCCACGAGCGGCTGCGCCGGGGGCTGCTGCTCGCCTCACCGGCCCTGGACGCCCAACTCGACGCGTACCGGCGGACGGTCCCGGCGGATGGCGGCCGACCCGACAAGAAGCAGCGCAAGATCGAGCGCTCGCTGCTCTCCTACCTCTACCGCACGGCGTGCAAGACGAGCCCCTTCTCCACCTTCACCGGGGTCGCGCTCGGCTCGCTGACCGGCTCCGACGGGCTGCGGCTGAGGGTGGACGAGGAGTGGCGGGCGCAGGCCCGGCTCAACGTCGTCGCACTGGGCCGCCTCGCGGACGCGGTGGTCGCGGACCCGGCCCGCCGCGCCGATCTGCCGGTCGCGCCCGCGTCGGGGTGGGGCCGCGACGACGACCGGGTGCGGTATGTGCGGCGGTGGGTGACGGCGGGTGACGACGACACGGCCGTCACGTTCGACGCGGTGAAGGACCGGCTGTTCTTCCTGCGCCGCAGCGGCACCCTGGACCGGCTGCTCGGCCTCTTCGAGGAGCGGCGGGGGAGCGTGCTGCGGTACGGGGAGCTGGTGGAGTGGCTGGCCCGCGACCAGGGGGCCGCCCGTGAGGAGTGCGAGCAGTACCTCGGGGCGCTGCTGGAGGTGGGCATGGTCCAGGTGCCGTGTCTGCGGACCGAGGTGCACGACACCGACCCGCTGCGGGCGTTCCAGGGGGCGCTGGGCGGCCTGGAGCGCCCCTGGGCCGACCGGCTCGCGGACCGGCTGGAGGGGCCCGCCCGGTGCGTCGGGCGGTTCGCGGACGCCTCGCCGCAGGAGCGGCGCGTGCTGCTGGACGCGCTGCGGGCGCAGCTGCGGGCGGTGCAGGAGGAGCTGGGCGCGGAGCGGGCGAAGGTGCCGCAGACGCTGCTGTACGAGGACGTGGCGGCGGGCGGCCGGGGGCCGGGGGGCGCGGGGGCCGGGGCCCGCGTTCCCGGCGGACCGGCGGGTGCCGGGGGTGCTCCGGGCGGTGCCGCGGAGGGGGTGCGCACGGAGCTGGACCCCGCCGCCTGGGCGGAGCTGGTCGCCGGGCCGCTGGCGGCCGTCGAGCGGGTGCTGCCCGCCTTCGACCTCACCCTGCCGCAGCGGATCACCTTCGAGGGCTTCTTCCTCGCGCGGTACGGGCGCGGGGGCCGGTGCGAGGACCTCCTGAAGCTGGTCCACGACTTCCATGAGGACTTCTTCGACCAGTACATGACGTTCACCGCCGCCCGCACCCCGTACGGTGCCGACGGCACCTACGTCCCCGAGGTCAACTGGCTGGGCCTGGACCGGCTGCGCGCGCTCGACACCGCACGGCGCACCTTCACCGCCCGGATGACCGCCCTGTGGGAGGCGGCCGGACCGGAGGCGGCCGAAGTGCGGCTGGACGACGGCCTCCTGGCTGAGGTGGCCGGGCAACTCGACGGGCTGGCACCGCACTTCGCGCCGATGAGCCACCACCTCCAGATCGCGGACCGCCCCGGCGACCCGCTCGTCGTCCTCAACCGGTCCTACGGCGGCGTCTCGTTCCCCTTCAGCCGGTTCACCCAGCTCTTCGACGGGCTCGACGAACGGCTCCTCGCGGACGCCGACACCCTCGTGCCCGAAGGGGCCGTTCTGGCCGAGGTCACCGGCGGGCCGGTCACCAGCAACCTCAACCTGCACGGCAGGCTGGTCCCGTACGAGATCGTCTGCCCGGGCGAACGCGGCACCCTGGAAGCCGAGTTCAGGATCACCCTGGACGACCTCTTCCTCGTCCACGACCCCGGGGGCGACCGGCTGGCCCTGCGCTCGGCCCGCCTGGGCCGCGAGGTGATCCCCGTCTACCTCGGCTACCTGGTCCCCCTCGCCCTCCCCGAACTGCCCCGCACCCTGCTCCTCCTCTCCCCGACCTCCATGGCCCCGCTCAACGTCTGGGGCGGGGTCCCCGAGGGCGCCCCGGACACGGGCGGGGTAACCGCCCGGCCCCGGGTCCGGCACGGCTCGCTGGTCCTCAGCAGGCGCAGCTGGAGCGCCCCGGCCGCCGCCCTGCCGCTGCACCGGGCCGGGGCGCCGGAGGACGGCTGGTTCCTGGACTGGCACGCCTTCCGGCGCAGCCGCGGGCTGCCCGACCGGGTCTTCGCCACCGTCTCCGACTCCGGGGCCCGGGGCGCGACGGGGGCCAAGCCGCAGTACCTGGACTTCGACAGCCCGCTCTCCCTGGCGGCCTTCGAGGCCCTGATCAGGACCCCGGAGGCCCGGGTGGTGTTCCGCGAGGCGCTCCCCGACGAGGACGCCCTGCACACCGTCTCCGGCCACGGCCGCCATGTCGCCGAACTGGCCGTGGAGACGGCCGTACCCGCCCGCAGGAGGACCCCATGACGCTCCCCGCCGCCCCCACCCCCACCGCCCCGGCCGCCACGCCCGCGACCACCGCCGGTGCCTGGCAGGCCACCCATGTCTTCTACGCCGCCAACCCCCGCCCCTTCCTCCTGCACTGCGTCCGCCCGCTGGTCGCGGAGCTGGAGGCGGACGGGCTGCTCGCCGGCTACTTCTTCATCAACTACTGGCTGGAGGGCCCTCACGTACGCCTCCGCCTCAGGCCTTCGTCGCCCAGCGCCGAGGCCGAGGTGGCCCGCCGCACCGAGCGGGCCGTGGACGCGTTCCTCGCGGAGCGGCCCGCGCTCTACGAGGTCGACTCCGGGTTCCTCAACGACTTCTACAACAGCCTCTTCGACATCGAGTTCCCCGGCAGCGAGCGCGGCCACTACATGGACGACCAGGGCCGGATGAACCTGCGCCCCAACAACTCCCGCCACCGCGAGCGTTACGAACCGGAGTTCGGGAAGTACGGCGGCCCGGCCGGGATCGAGCTGGCCGAGTGGCACTTCCGCCACTCCAGCGATCTGGTCGTCGACGCGCTCGCCACCAAGAACCTCCACCTGCGCACGGTCCTGCTCGGCACCTCGGCCCAGCTGATGATGGTGATGTCGTCGACGTTCCTGCCGGAGCGCGACGAACTGACCCGGTACCTGGACAGCTACTACGAGTTCTGGCACCGCGCCTTCCCCGGCACCGGCTTCATCGGCACCGACGAGTACGACCGCAACTACGCCCGGACGGCGGACGGGCTGCGCGACCGGTTCGCCCGCATCCGGGCCGCCACCGCACCGCCCGGGAGCGCCCGTTCGCTGCCCGGATCGCTGGCCGGGTGGGCCGAGCACTGCGCCGAACTCCGGGACCGGGCCCGGAAGCTGGCCGTCGACGGGGACCTGGTCTTCCGGTCCTGGGACGGCGAGCGGGACGAGCGGGTCACCGATCCGGCGGTGGCGCTGCCGCTGCTGCTCTCCCCCTACATGCATATGACCAACAACCGGCTGCACGTGACGATCCGGGACGAGGCGTATCTCAGCCATGTTCTGGGCCGGGTCCTCAAGGAGTCCGCATGAGCGCGTCCGGGGGGTCCCCGGGGGCCTTTGCCGGGCTCGCCGCCTACCGGCCCGAGCTGCGCCCCCGTGTCCTGCTCAGCGCCCCGCTGCTCGACGGGGCCGCCACCGTCCACCTGATCAAGGACACCGAAAGCGGCAACTCCTTCAGGGTCGGGCCGAAGGAGCACTTCCTCATCGCCCGCATGGACGGGGAGCGGAGCCTGGCGGAGATCGGTGAGGAGTACGCGGGGGAGTACGGGCGGCGGCTGGGCGAGGCCCACTGGCAGCAGATCCTGACCAAGCTGGGGACCAGGGGGCTGCTGGCCGGAACGCCCGCCCCGGCCGCACCGGTCACCCCGCCCGAGCCGCGCACCCTGCTGCGCGGCACCCTCCCCCTGGTCGCCGACGCCGACGCCACCACCGCCCGCCTCCACCGGTCCTTCGGCCTCCTGCTCGCGCCCTGGGTGCTGGTCCCGCTGCTGGCGCTGGTGGTGGCGATGGAGGCGGTCGTCGTCGTCCGGTCCGGCGAACTGCTCGTCGCCGTAAGGGAACTGCTGACCAGCCCCGTCCTGCTGACCGGCACCGCGATCCTGCTCTGGGTGAGCACCGCGCTCCATGAACTCGCCCACGGCGTGGTGGCCCGGCACTACGGCGGACAGGTCGCGGAGATCGGGCTGCGCTGGCGGCTGCCCGCCGTCATCATGTACTGCACGGTCGACGACTACCTCTACCTGAGCGGCCGTTGGCCCCGTATCGCCACCGCTGTCGCGGGCGCGGTGATGAACCTCCTCTTCCTGCTCCCCTTCTGCGCGCTGTGGCTCTTCGCCCCGCTCGACGACGCCACGTACGAGGCGCTGTCCGCGCTGCTGCTCCTCGGCAGCATCCAGGCGTTCGCGATGCTCGTACCGCTGCCGCCGCTGGACGGCTACAAGATCGCGGGCCAACTGGCCGGGGCCACCGAACTCGCCGCCTCCACCGGCTCCTACCTGCGGCTCGCCCTGCGCCGCGCCCCGGAGGCGGCGGCCTACCCCCGCCGGGCCCGAATCGCCTACCCCGCCTATGCGTTGAGCGTGGTGCTGGTTCTCGCCGCTCTGGTCGCGGCGGCCGTCGCGGGCGTCCATCATCTGCTGACGGCCTGAGCCCCCTCCGGGCCCCGAAGCCCCGTGTTCCACCCCAAGGAGAGTTCCATGACGTCCACCACCCCCCGCACCCCGCACGACCCCCCGGTGGAACCGGCCGCCGGGCCCGCCGCCGTCGCGCTGACCGGCGTCCACAAGGCCTACGGCACCACCCGGGCGGTCGACGGGGTCTCGCTGACCGTCGAGCGCGGGGAGTTCTTCGGGCTGCTCGGGCCCAACGGGGCGGGCAAGACCACCCTCGTCGAGATCATGGAGGGCCAGCGGCGCGCCGACTCCGGGACGGTGGCGGTCCTGGGCGAGAGCCCCTGGCCCCGCAACACCGCCCTGCTGCCCCGGCTCGGCGTGCAGACCCAGAGTTCCTCGTTCTTCGTCCGGCTGACCGCCCGCGAACACCTGGCCACCATGGCCGCCCTCTACCGGTGCGACCCGGCCGCCGCCCAGCGGGCCCTGGCCTCCGTCGGCCTCACCGAGCAGGGGAGCACCCGGGTCGACGACCTCTCCGGCGGGCAGCGGCAGCGGCTCGCCATCGCCTCCGCCCTCGTCCACGACCCCGAGCTGATCTTCCTGGACGAGCCGACCGCCGCCCTCGACCCGCAGGCCCGCCGCGCGCTCTGGCAGGTGCTCCGGGACCTCAAGGGCGCGGGCCGCACCATCGTCTACACCACCCACCACCTGGACGAGGCCGAGGCGCTCTGCGACCGGGTCGCGATCATGGTCGCGGGCAGGGTCGCCGCGCTCGACAGCCCCGGCCGGCTCATCGCGGCCTCCAGCCCCACCACCCGGCTGCTCGTCCCGGCGGACCGGCTCAGCGTGGAGCGGGCCCGGGCCATCCCGGGCGTCGACCGGGTCACCGAGGAGGGCGGCTCGGTCGTCCTGGAGACCCTCACCTCGGGCCCGGTGCTCGCGGCCGTGGACGGGATCGCGGGGCTCCAGGGCGTACAGACCAGGACGGCGAGCCTGGAGGACGTCTACCTGGCGCTCACGGGTGCCGAGGCACCCCTGCCGCCTGCGTAGCCCCCCGCCCGGGCCGCCTGAGCAGCCCGCCGCCCCGCGCCCGCGAACCACCGATACGGAGACACCCCCATGAGCGCCTACACCGCGCTGAGCCAGGCCGGATACCGGGCCTACACCCGCGACCGCACCACCCTCTTCTTCACCTTCGCCTTCCCGCTGATCTTCCTGGTCGTCTTCGGGCTGATCTTCCACGGCCAGACCGTCGAGGAGAGCGGCAAGCCCTACATCAACTACATCGCGCCCGGCGTCCTGTCCTGGGGCGTCGGCAACGCCGCCGTCTTCGGCGTCGGGTTCGTCCTCATGCAGTGGCGGCGCGACGACATCCTCCGGCTGATCCGGATGACGCCCACCCCCGTCTCCGCCGTGCTCGCCTCGCGCTACGTGCTGGCGCTCGGCATCGGGGCCGTCCAGGCGGTGCTGTTCGTCGCCGTGGCCCTGCTGCCCTCCTTCGGGCTCCAGTTGGACGGCCGCTGGCCGCTCGCCGTGCCGGTGCTGGTGCTCGGCATCACCGCGTTCCTCGCGCTCGGCGTCATCGTCGGCAGCTACGCGAAGACCCCGGAGGCGGTCGCAGCCGTCGCCAACTGCCTGATGATCCCCATGGCGTTCCTCTCCGGTTCGTTCTTCCCGCTGGACGCCATGCCCGGCTGGATGCAGAACCTCTCCCGCGTCCTGCCGCTGCGCTACCTCAACGACGGAGTCTCCGGCGCGCTGACCGGCGGCGGCTCCGTCCAGGACATCGGCATCGCCTGCGCGGTGCTCGCCGGATTCGCCCTCGTCCTCGGCGCGGTGGCGCTGAAGACCTTCCGCTGGAGCGACAAGTCATGACGACGGTGACCGCCGACTCCCCCCTGGACCTGGCCCGCACCCACCTCCAGGACGCCCTGTCCGCACGGCACCGGGGCGAGCGGCCCGGCAGCCTTCCCGCTCCGTACGTCGTTCCGCTCGGGGCCGCCGACACCCTCGGCTTCGGCCGCCGGGACCCGTACGCCGACACCCGACCGGCCGCCAACGTCCAGCTCACCTCCCGGGCCGTGCTGATCGGCCCCTGGGGCGGCGGACCCGGGACCACGGCCTGCGGGCAATGCCTCGCGATGCGGTGGCAGCGGCTGCGCAGCCGGTCGGAGCGGGAGGCGCTGGAGCTGGGGTACGAGCCGAGGGGCGCGGCGTACTGGCCGGTGCTCACGCCGTACGCGGTGGACGCGGTGTGGGCGGTCTACGGGGCGGTGCTGGAGGGCGGGGCCGGGGGCGGCCCCGGTGCCCCCGGCCCCGCCCCCGCGAGGACCGCCGACCCCGACGCCACCCCCGCCGACCGCGCCCTCCCCCAGGTCACCCGGGTCGACCTGGGCACCCTCGCCACGGCCACCTTCCCGCTGCTCCCCGAACCCCTCTGCCCCGCCTGCGTCACCGAGGTCCCCGACACGGCGGAAGCCGCCCGGATGGCGCCCGCCCCCACCCCCAAGCCGTCTCCCGACGCCTACCGCGTCCGCACCCTGGACTCCTTCCCCCTGCCGACGGCCGCGCTCGCCAACCCGGTGTGCGGGGCGCTCGGTTCGAGCATCTGGATCAACCCCGCGTCCACCACCACCGCCCCGGCCGCCGGCACCCACTTCGTCCGCGGGTACGCCGGTCTCAACGACGTCACCTGGAGCGGCCAGGCCAACCGGTACACCACCAGCCGCACCCTCGCCCACCTGGAGGGCCTGGAGCGGTACGCGGGCACCCACCGCAGGCGCGGCACCTCCCCGGTCCTCGACAGCTACAACGCCCTCGCCGCCCGGACCGGGACCCGGGCCCTGAACCCCGCCGACTGCGGCTCCTACGCCCCCGAGACCTACGCCTCTGACCCCCTGGTCAGCCCCTTCGACCCGGACCGGGCCATCCCCTGGGTCTGGGGCCACTCCCTGCGCGACGAGGAACCGGTCCTGGTCCCGGCCCGGCTCGCCCACTACGGGGCCGGGGTCGACGCCGACAACTTCGTCTTCGAATGCTCCAACGGCTGTGCCACGGGCGGGAGTCTGGAGGAGGCCATCCTCTTCGGCCTCCTCGAACTGGTCGAGCGGGACGCCTTCCTCCTCGCCTGGTACGGCCGCGCCCGCCTGGCCGCCATCGACCTCACCACCGCCACCACCGCGCCCGCCGTCCGCTCCATGGTCGACCGGGCGGCCCTGCACGGCTACGACGTGCACGCCTTCGACACCCGGATGGACCTGGCCGTCCCCGTCGTCACCGCCCTCGCCGTCCGGCGCGACGGCGGACCCGGCACGCTCTCCTTCGGCGCCGCGGCCGGCTTCGACCCGGCGGAAGCGGTGGAGGCGGCGCTCTCGGAAGTGCTCACCTACATCCCGCACCTGCCCGGCCAGGTGGCCGACCGCCGCAGCGAACTGGAGGCGATGGAAAGGGACTTCACCAAGGTCCTGCACCTCAAGGACCACGCACAGCTCTACGGGCTGCCGTCGATGGCCCGGCATGCGGCCGAGTTCCTGGAGCCGGTCGCCGTCCTCCCTCTGGAGGAGACGTTCGCCGACTGGGTGCGGCTGCGCCCGCGCACCGGAGACCTGCTGGACGATCTGCGGTGTCTGCGCGACCAGTTGACGGGCGCCGGGTACGACGTGATCGCCGTCGACCAGACGACCCACGAGCAGCGGCGGATGGGCCTGCACACCGTCTCCGCCATCGTCCCGGGCCTCCTGCCCATGGACTTCGGCTGGGGCAGGCAGCGGGCCCTGCGCATGCCCCGGCTGCGGACCGCGCTGCGGGAGGCGGGGCGGCGGGCGGATGACCTGACGGAGGCGGAGATCAAGGCCGCCCCGCACCCGTTCCCGTGACCGGGCCCGTTCCCGTACGGGGCGACCGGCTCCGTCCACCCCGTACGCCGGCCCCCTCCGACCGACGGAGGGGGCCGGCGTACGCGCGCCGGGGGGAGGGCGTCAGGCGCTGCAGGAGGTGGTGCTGGTGGTGCTGGAGCAGGTGGAGGTGGAGGAGGTGGACGTGCAACCGGCGAGGACGACCTCCGCCGCGTCGGAGTAGTCCGAGATCTCGAAGGTCTCCGACTCCAGCTCCAGGATCTCGTCGGCGAGGGTGGTCAGCTCGGTCTTGGGGGCCATGGTGTTCTCCCTGGTCTCGTGGGGACCGGCCGGCGGCTCCGGCCCGGTGTCCCCGTCCTGGATCCATTGGAGGGGTGGCCGCTGTCAGATCGGCCGCGCTTTCGCTGTCACTTCGCTGGCACCCGATGACAGCGGGACGGCGGGGGCTCTGACAGCCCGACGGATCAGGCTCGTTGAGCAGAGATGAGGTGCGAAGTGGTCGCAGCGGCGAGAGCGGCGAAGAACACGAACGGCGCGGACGGCGGCGGGCGGGCGGGAGCGGGCCCGGGCGACGAGGCGCGCGCGGACGACGGCACGAGGGACGACGGACCCGGGGGCGGCGACGGGTGCGCGGGGGCGGACGCGTACGGCGACGGTTGTGCGGGGGCGGACGCCTACGACGACGGGCGAGCGGGGGCCGGAGGCACGCCCCCGCCCCGCCCCCTGCTCCGCGCCGCCCTGGCGCTCTACCTCGACCTGCACGCCCACCCCGAACTCTCCGGCCACGAGCACCGCACCGCAGGCGCCCTCGCCGCCCGGCTGGCCGAACACGGCTGCACGGTCACCCGGGCCGTCGGCGGCGGCCACGGGCTCGTCGGGGTCCTGCGCAACGGCCCCGGCCCCACCGTGCTCCTGCGCACCGAACTCGACGCGCTCCCCGTCACCGAGGCCACCGGACTGCCGTACGCGAGCACCACCCCCGGGGTCATGCACGCCTGCGGCCACGACCTGCACATCGCGGCCCTCACCGGGGCGGTGGCCCTCCTCGCCGCCGACCGGGAGAGCTGGCGCGGCACCCTGCTCGTGGTGGGCCAGCCCGCCGAGGAGACGCTGAGCGGGGCCCGGTCGATGCTGGCGGACGGGCGGCTGTACGAGCGGTTCGGCACCCCGGACGCGGCCCTCGCCCAGCACGCCGCCCCGCTCCCCGCCGGGACCCTCGCCCACGCTCCGGCCGGGGCACCCCTCATGGCGGGCAGTGTCGCGGCCGACATCACGCTGCACGGCAGGGGCGGCCACGCGGCGACCCCGCACCTCACCGTCGACCCGGTCCTGATGGCCGCCGCCACCGTGCTCGGGCTCCAGCCGGTGGTGGCCCACGCGACCGCCCCCGCCGAACAGGCCGTGCTCACCGTGGGCTCGGTGCGGGCCGGGGAGCGCGGAAACGTCACTCCGGACCGCGCCGAACTCTCGCTCACCGCAAGGGCGTTCACCGATTCGGCCCTCGACCGCCTGCTGGCCGCCGCGACCCGTGTCGTACGGGCCCAGGCCGCCGCGTCGGGTGCCCCGCGCGACCCGGACCTCACGGTGACGGCCCGCTCACCCGCTCTGCTCCCCGACCCGGCGCTCACGGCGACGGTCCGCCACGCCCACGAGAGGGCGTTCGGTGTGGGCCGGGTCCTGGACGCCGCCCCCGCGACGGCCACCGAGGACTTCCCGCACTTCGCTGCGGGCGGGGTGGCGACGGCGTACTGGCTGCTCGGCACCACCGGCGTACGGCAGTGGCGCGCGGCCCGCTCCGGGGGCGCCCCCGTGCCCCCGAACCACGCCCCCGGCTTCGCCCCCGACGTGTCCACGGCCCTCCCGGCCGGCATCACGGCGCTGGCGACGGCGGCCCGGCAGGTACTGGACCCGGGGCCGGACGGCGGCGGGCGGGCCGCACAGGGCCCCGTACGGCCCACGGCACGGGCCGCGCACCCGGCCCGCGCCCGGGAGGCGGGCTCATGACGCCCGCGCGGGGCCGGGGCGGGGTCGCCCACGTCGTCCTGGTACGCCGCGACCGGGCCGCCCCGAGCGGCTGGACCACCGTCGTACGGCTCCTGGGGCTGCTCCCCGGCCACTGGTCCTGCCACCCGGAGGTGGGCCAGGACAGGGTGGTGCTGCGGGTCGAGTTGGCGGGGGCGACGGACGCCCCGGCGGTGCGGAGGGCGGTCTCCTGCGTCCTGGCGGACACGGCGCTGCGGGGCTGGACGGAGGGGGACTGAGCGCCTGCGGGGCTGGACGGAGGGGTTGACGACGCACCTCCCCCACGGCCCCCGATCCGATTGCCCGGGACCGTGCCCCGGACGCGCGGGGCCGGGCCCCTCGAACGCCCCGGAAAGCCGTGCCCCGGACGCCCGGGACCGTGCGCGCCCGGACGGTCAGATCCAGCCCCGCTCGCGGGCGAGCAGCGCGGCCTGGGCGCGGCTGGCTGCGCCGAGGGTCTGCATCAGCTCGGCGACATGGCGCCGGTAGGTCCTCACGGACACGCCCAGCTCCCGGGCCCCGGCCTCGTCCTTGCCGACCGTGCACATCGCCACGAGGACCCGCCGCTCCATGGTGGAGAGCCCGTCGCGGGACGGCCCGTTCCCGCCGCCGGCCGCGGGCAGCTCCTCGGCCTGGTCCCAGATCCGTTCGAAGAGCGCGATGATGTTGGAGACGAGGCCGCTGCGGTGGGCGAGCAGGGCGCCCCGCGATGTGTCGCGGGGGTCCAGCGGGACGAGGGCGGCCCGGCGGTCGTAGACGAGGAGCCGTTCGGCGGTGTCGGCGGTGACTCGGATCGACGCCCCGTGGTCGGACAGCTCCCGCAGGTAGGCGGCGGTGGGCGGGTCCTGGAGGGCGACGGCGGAGACGACGTTGCGGATCTTGACGCCCCGTCTCAGACAGCGCAGGTCCAGCGGTCTGGAGCGGGCGATGTTCTCCGGGGAGAGCCGGGTGTACGGCTCCACGGAGAGGATCTCGTCCCGGGCGAAGAAGGCGAGGTCGTCGATCCGGTTGCGGATCTGGGCCAGTCCCTCCAACTGCTCGATGCCCTGCGGAGGCGGCGTACGGGCCCCCTGCTCCGCGCGTAGACCGTCAATGACGTGCCGCGACCGGGTGACGCGCTGGAGCTCCTGGTGGAGTGCGTGGAGCCGCAGGTCGATCAGGCGGGACAAGGCGGTCTCGGGGTCCTCGGGGGCGATCCGGCGGCCGTCGTCCTCCACGCGCAGCAACCCCAGCTCCCGCAGCCGGTCGATCCGGGCGCGGGCCTGGCCGGGCTCGGTGTGCAGGAGGAGGTGGAGGTCGTCGGCGGTGGTGGAGGGGTTGCGCAGGAAGTGGCGGTAGATCTCCTCCTCGGCGTCGGAGACTCCGAAGACCGCCATCTCGTTCTCGCCCACGTACGCCCCCGATACCCGATACCTGGTGTCCGCTTGAGTCCGTGCACCGCGGGGGACCGCCCCGCGGTGCCGGTCGCCGCCCGCCGTGGCGGCCGGTGGAACTGTTCGTGCGCCGGTGGATCCCTCGGAAACCGTTCGTGCCATGGTCGGCCACAGACTAGACGCTGGGATCATTCCTGTGAGGGCCCCGGACGGAACTGTGTGCCGTACGGAGATGAACGGTGGGCGACCGGCGACGAGCGGTGCCCGTGGAGCGACGGACGGAGGGGGACAGGCGCCGCCGGTACCGACGGACGGCCTCGCGTCGGCCCCAGGGCCGACCGCCCCCGCCCACGGCCGACCGCCGCCCCGCCCACGGCTGAACCCCCGCGTACGGGAACAGCGCCTGGCACCCGTGGGGACCTGGCACCCGTGGGGCCCGGAGAATCCCCACACGACCGTCCCGCCACGCCTCCCGCGCACGGTCCGGCATGCCCCCGCACCACCGTCCCGGCATGCCCGCATATCGGCCACCCTCCGGTGTGCGGGAGCGACTGTCACTACCGGGTCGTAGTCTGGAACCCCCGGCTCGTCCCACGTGTCGGGCTCTTCGCGTTGCCCCCGGCCGCGGCAGCCGGCTGCCGCGCCCACACCTGAACACCTCATGACCCGGACGGATGCCCTTATGAGCCTGCACGGTCTGCTGGATGTCGTCGTGACGGACCCGGCGATCGCCGAGGCGGTCAAGGCCGCCACCGACGGCCACCGTACGCATGTCGACCTGGTGGGTCCGCCCGGCGCCCGGCCCTTCGCGGTGGCCGCGCTGGCCCGGCAGACCGGCCGGACCGTGCTGGCCGTCACCGCGACCGGCCGGGAGGCCGAGGACCTGGCCGCCGCCCTGCGGACACTGCTGCCGCCGGACACGGTGGCGGAGTTCCCGTCCTGGGAGACCCTGCCGCACGAGCGCCTCTCGCCGCGCTCGGACACCGTGGGCCGCCGCCTGGCCGTGCTGCGGCGGCTGGCGCACCCGCGCGAGGACGACCCGGAGACGGGCCCGGTCTCCGTCGTCGTCGCGCCGATCCGGTCCGTGCTCCAGCCGCAGGTCAAGGGGCTGGGGGAGCTGGAGCCGGTCTCGCTCACCAGCGGGCAGAGCGCGGACCTGGGCGAGGTGGTGGAGGCGCTGGCGGCCGCCGCGTACGCGCGGGTGGAGCTGGTGGAGAAGCGGGGCGAGTTCGCCGTACGGGGCGGGATCCTGGACGTCTTCCCGCCGACCGAGGAGCACCCCCTTCGGGTGGAGTTCTGGGGCGACGACGTGGAGGAGATCCGGTACTTCAAGATCGCCGACCAGCGGTCGCTGGAGGTCGCCGCGCACGGACTGTGGGCGCCGCCCTGCCGTGAGCTGCTGCTGACCGACGAGGTACGGGAGCGGGCCGCCGCCCTCGCCGAGGCCCACCCGGAGCTGGGCGAGCTGCTGGGCAAGATCGCGGAGGGCATCGCCGTCGAGGGCATGGAGTCGCTGGCCCCGGTGCTGGTGGACGACATGGAGCTGCTGCTCGACGTGCTGCCGAAGGGTGCGATGGCGCTGGTCTGCGACCCGGAGCGGGTGCGGACGCGGGCGGCGGACCTGGTGGCGACGAGCCAGGAGTTCCTGACGGCGTCGTGGGCGGCGAGCGCGGGCGGCGGCGAGGCCCCGATCGACGTGGGCGCGGCCTCGCTGCGGAGCATCGCGGACGTCCGGGACCGGGCCCGTGAGCTGGGGATGCTGTGGTGGTCGACCTCCCCGTTCGCGGCGGAGGACGCCGAGCTGGACGAGGACACCCTCAAGCTGTCGATGCACGCTCCCGAGGCGTACTGGGGGGACACCGCCCGCGCGCTGGCCGACACCAAGGGGTGGCTGGCCGAGGGCTGGCGCACGGTGTACGTGACGGAGGGCCAGGGGCTCGCCTCCCGTACGGTCGAGGTGCTCGGCGGCGAGGGCATCGCGGCCCGCTTCGTCCCGGACCTGGCCGAGATCGCCCCGTCCGTGGTCCATGTCTCCTGCGGCGCGCTCGACCAGGGGTTCGTGGACCCGGCGCTGAAGCTGGCGGTGCTCACCGAGACCGACCTGACGGGCCAGCGCACGGCCACCAAGGACCTGGGCCGGATGCCGGCCCGGCGGCGGAAGACGATCGACCCGCTGACGCTGGAGGCGGGCGACTACATCGTCCACGAGCAGCACGGTGTGGGCCGGTACGTGGAGATGGTGCAGCGCACGGTCCAGGGCGCGACCCGCGAATACCTGCTGGTCGAGTACGCCCCGGCCAAGCGCGGCCAGCCCGGCGACCGGCTCTACATCCCGACCGACCAGCTGGAGCAGGTCACCAAGTACGTGGGCGGCGAGGCCCCGACCCTGCACCGGCTCGGCGGCGCCGACTGGACGAAGACGAAGCAGCGGGCGAAGAAGGCGGTCAAGGAGATCGCCGCCGACCTGATCAAGCTGTACTCGGCCCGGATGGCGGCCCCCGGCCACTCCTTCGCCCCGGACACCCCCTGGCAGCGGGAGCTGGAGGACGCGTTCCCGTACGCGGAGACGCCCGACCAGCTCTCCACCATCGCCGAGGTCAAGGAGGACATGGAGAAGACGGTCCCGATGGACCGGCTGATCTGCGGTGACGTCGGCTACGGCAAGACGGAGATCGCGGTCCGGGCGGCGTTCAAGGCGGTCCAGGACGGCAAGCAGGTGGCGGTGCTCGTCCCCACCACGCTCCTGGTCCAGCAGCACTACGGCACGTTCACCGAGCGCTACGCCCAGTTCCCGGTCAACGTCCGCGCCCTGAGCCGTTTCCAGTCGGAGACGGAGTCCAAGGCGACGCTCGAAGGCCTGAGGGACGGCTCGGTCGACCTGGTCATCGGCACCCACCGCCTCTTCTCCTCCGAGACGAAGTTCAAGGACCTCGGCCTGGTCATCGTGGACGAGGAGCAGCGGTTCGGCGTCGAGCACAAGGAGCAGCTGAAGAAGCTCCGCGCCAACGTGGACGTGCTCACCATGTCCGCGACGCCCATCCCCCGTACGCTCGAAATGGCGGTCACCGGCATCCGCGAGATGTCCACGATCACCACCCCGCCGGAGGAGCGCCACCCGGTGCTCACCTTCGTCGGCCCGTACGAGGAGAAGCAGATCGGCGCGGCGATCCGCCGTGAACTCCTGCGCGAGGGCCAGGCGTTCTACATCCACAACCGGGTCGAGTCCATCGACCGGGCCGCCGCCCGCCTGCGCGAGATCGTCCCCGAGGCGCGGATCGCGACAGCCCACGGGCAGATGTCCGAACAGGCCCTGGAACAGGTGGTGGTGGACTTCTGGGAGAAGAAGTTCGACGTCCTGGTCTCCACGACGATCGTCGAGTCCGGCATCGACATCTCCAACGCCAACACCCTGATCGTGGAGCGCGGCGACAACTTCGGCCTCTCCCAACTCCACCAGCTGCGCGGCCGGGTGGGCCGAGGCCGGGACCGAGGCTACGCCTACTTCCTCTACCCGCCCGAGAAGCCCCTGACGGAGACCGCCCACGAGCGCCTGGCGACCATCGCCCAGCACACGGAGATGGGCGCGGGCATGTACGTGGCGATGAAGGACCTGGAGATCCGGGGCGCGGGCAACCTGCTGGGCGGTGAGCAGTCCGGCCACATCGCGGGCGTCGGCTTCGACCTGTACATCCGCATGGTCGGCGAGGCGGTGGCCGACTACCGGGCCCAGATGGAGGGCGCCGTGGAGGAGGAGCCCCCGCTGGAGGTCAAGATCGAGCTCCCGGTCGACGCGCACGTCCCGCACGACTACGCCCCCGGCGAGCGCCTCCGCCTCCAGGCCTACCGCGCGATCGCCCAGGCCAACTCCGAGGACGACATCCGAGCGGTCCGCGAAGAACTCACCGACCGCTACGGCCCCCTGCCCGAACCGGTCGAGAACCTCCTCCTGGTCGCCGGCCTGCGCATGCTGGCCCGCGCCTGCGGAGTGGGCGAGATCGTCCTCCAGGGCTCCAACATCCGCTTCGCCCCCGTGGAGTTGCGCGAGTCCCAGGAACTCCGCCTCAAGCGCCTCCACCCGAAGACGGTCATCAAGCCGGCCGCCCACCAGATCCTGGTCCCGCGCCCGACGACGGGCAAGATCGGCGGCAAGCCGGTGGTGGGCCGCGAACTGCTGTCGTGGACGGGCGAGTTCCTGGCGACGATCCTGGGGTCGTAGGGCCGGCGGGGCACGGGGCGTTTCTGTACGGTGCGCCGGGTCGGCTAGGGCGCTGCGGGCCGCTTGAACGCGGCCCAGACCGTCTTGCCCACGCTGTGGTGGTCGATGCCGAAGTCCGAGGCGAGTTCACTGACGAGGAACAGGCCGCGCCCAGAACAACTGCCCTCGTCGGCGTCCTGGATCACCGGTCGGCCGTCGCCGCTGTCGCGGACCTCCAGCCGTAGGAAGTCGTCCGTCAGGTCGAGCCGAACGGCGAATTCCCGTCCCGGTGGGGCGCCGTGGAGCAGGGCGTTGGTGGCCAGCTCGGAGACGCAGAGCTGTATGTCGTCGATCAGGGCGGTGAGCTGCCACTCCGTGAGGGCGTCGACGACGAAATCGCGGGAGGCGCGGACAGAGGTGCGCCGTCGGGGAAAGAGCCGTAACTGAGACAGGGACACGGTGGTTCACCGCCTTGCTCGTGGATGGCAACGAGAGGACCGTACTGCTATTCGCGAAAGCTAGCAAGGTACTCTTTGGGGTGTTCGACGGAGTCGCCTACCGTGTGCAGCGGCACGGTCCGAACGGCGAAGGAGAAGCCATGGGTGACGGCGAGATGGTCAGTGCGTCCACTCGCTACCTGGCGCCGTCCACCCCGGGCGATGCCTGGGGAGCCGAGGCGGCGGCAGCAGGGCGGCGGGGTACGCAGAAGGTGGTGCGCGCCGGTGAAGTGGCCGTCCCGGACCGGGTGGCCGACCTGCTCGGCGTGGAGCGGGGCGGGCAGGTCGTCGAGCGGCGCCGGATCATGTATCTCGACGGTGAGCCCTGCGAGTTGACCGACACCTACTACCCCGTGGGGATCGCCCGGGGCACAGGGCTGGCGGGCACGGCGAAGATCCGTGGCGGAGCCCTCGCCCTGCTTGCCGAACTCGGTCACGTCGGCACCCGGGCACAGGAGGATGTGGTGGCCCGCATGCCGTCCGAGAGTGAGCGGGCGGCCCTGTCGCTGAAGGACGGCGAGCCGGTCCTCGAATTGACCCGGCTCACCCTGGACGCGACCGACCGGCCGATCCAGGCCGACGTGATGGTCATGCCTCCCTGGGGTCAGCGACTGCGGTACGAGATCAGGATCGGATGACGGTGCGCGGACCGGAGACAGAAGAGGCGGACGGCCGCCCTCTGCACGAGCGGATCGCGGCCGATCTGCGGGACGACATCATGTCCGGGGAGCTGGCTCCGGGGGACAGTCTTCCCTCCACCGCCCAGCTGAAGGAGAGGTTCGGCGCTGCGAACGCCACGGTCCAGAAGGCTGTGCAGCGCCTCAAGAGCGAGCGGTTGGTGGTCGGACGGGCAGGCGCGTCGGTGACCGTACGCGAACACCGCCAGCGCACGATACGGCCCGCCGCGTACATGGCACCGTCACCATCGGGCGAGCCCTACCGCTGGCTGACCGAAGCGGCGAACTCCGGCGCACGTGCCCACAGCACGCTGCTGGACGTCACCGAGGCGGCCCCTCCGGCGGATGTGGCCGACGCGCTCGGGCTCCGGCAGGGCGGTACGGCCATCCTCCGCCGCCAACTGCTGTCCATTGACGACGAGCCCGCCGAACTCGTGTCGTCCTACTACCCGCTGGACATCGCCGAAGGCACCGCCATCACCGAGCGTCGCCGGATCCGGGGAGGCACGCCCACCCTCCTGGCCTCCCTGGGGCACCCGCCCCGCCTCAGCGTGGACCGGGTCTCGGCGCGGGTCGCCACCCAGGACCAGTACCGCCTCCTCCGCCTCCCCGGCGACCTGCCGGTCCTGCGCACCCTGCGCGTGGTGTTCAGCGACCACGACCGGCCCATCGAGGCCACGGTGATGGTCAAGGCGGGGCATCTGTACGAGGTGCAGTACGAGTTCACCCCGGAATCCGGCTGAACCCACGGGCGCGGAGCCGCCGTCCGGCCGCGAGCCGCCCATGGGCGCGCACCCCTCGGGACAGGAGCTACGTCCGAGCGCTTCACCGTCGGGCGCGAACGGCCGCATTCCACCGGGGTGGGGTCGGTGGTCCAGTGGTTGCCGAACCAGAAGTCCGTGTCGACGGCCGGCAGCCGTATGGCATAGCGATCTCGGACGCCCTGTCCGCGTTCTCGGACACGCCGTCAGCATGCGGATGGGCCCGACGGGAGCGACGTCCCCCCAAGTGGAGCCGACCGAGACCAAGCGCCCGTGGCAGGGTGGGCGAATGGCGACGAACCGCGAGTACTCATCCGATCTCCACCCTAGACCGTGGGGGGACACCGCCCCGGCCCACGAAGATCTCATTGCGGCGAAGGCGCTCGTCTACGACCCCTGTGGATTCACCTGCTCGCAGCCAGTGCCCGAAGCCGAGGGTGCCGCTTACGCCGCCCACGAGTTCACACTTGACGGCCTCTTCATCCGGTTCCGCGCAGCCAAGACGACCCCCACCAAGGTCGGCCAGTTCGTCACCGTCTGGAAGAGGTCCCCGGCCGGTCCTATCCAGCCCTTCGACGCCACGGACCCCGTCGACCTCTTTGTCATCAGCACCCGCGACCGTCACCACTTCGGCCAGTTCGTCTTCCCCACCGACGCGCTCCGTCGACACGGTGTCGTATCAGCAGGCGGTTCCGTTGGGAAACGGGCCTTCCGTGTCTACCCGCCCTGGGCGACCACCACCAACCGCCAGGCCGGCAGTGCGCAGGCGTGGCAGCTGGGCTTCTTCCTGCACCTGCACGAGGGCGGCCCGGTCGACCTGACCCGCGCTCAAGAGCTCTACCACCCGCAGGCCGGCGCTGGCACGACCACAGGACCGGCCGGCCCGGCACACGATCGCTGATCGCCCACGGCCACTGATCATGCGGAATGACTCGTCTAGGATGCTCGGCGTCCCACTCCCGCCCCGCCAGGACGGCTTCACGTGACATCTCCCCGTACGTCCCGGGCAGTGGCCTCGTCCGCCCTGGGCGCCCTCACCGCGCTCGCCCTGGCCGGGTGCGGCCCCGACGAGCGCGCGGGCGGGATCGGTAGTGGGGCGTCCGTCGACGGGTTCGGGGTCAGTCCGCTGGGCAATCCCGACGGGACGGGGCCGGGGCTCGCGCCCATCGTGTCGGACGGGGAGCGGGCCGCCGCGCGGGCGGTCATCGAGAGGGTTGCCACCCAGGGGCGCGGCCCGAGGACCGGGTACGAGCGGGGCGCGTTCGGTCCGGCGTGGAAGGACGAGGTCGATGGCATTCCGTTCGCCCGGAACGGCTGTGACACCCGCAACGACCTCCTCGCCCGCGACGGCCAGGACATCGAGCACCGCTCGGGCTCCCGCTGCGTCGTCGTCGCGATGAAGCTCAAGGACCCCTACACGGGCGAGACCCTCGACTGGCGCAAGCGGCAGGCGGACCGGGTGCAGATCGACCATGTGGTGCCGTTGTCGTACAACTGGCAGATGGGCGCCGCCCGCTGGAGCGCGGCCAAGCGGCAGCGGATCGCCAACGACCCGCTCAACCTCCTGCCGGTCGACGGCCCGGCCAACAACGCCAAGGGCGACTCCGGACCGGCCTCCTGGCTGCCGCCGTACAAGCCGGTCCGCTGCTCGTACGCGGTGCGGTTCGCCCAGGTCGCGCTGAAGTACGAACTCCCCGTCACCGTGCCGGACAAGCGGGCCATGCTCGCCCAGTGCGGGGGATGAGTCCGTCTGCGCGGTGGGCCGCGGGCCGGGCGCGGCCGTGGTCCGCGGCCCACCGGGCGACCGCCTAGACCTTCCCGCCGCAGATCACGTCGTACGGGCGGCCCATCGCCATCATCAGCTGCATCGGCTCCGTCGTGGCCGCCGGGCACTCCTCCTTCTCCTTCACCAGGTCGAGGACCTTCAAGGCGTCGGACCCCGCCTCGGCGCAGGCGATCTCCTTGGCCGTCGGCGTGATGCAGTCGCCCTTCACCAGCTGGCCGCCGCCGGCGCCCGCGTCCTCGGGGTGGTCGTCGGAGAGGTTCCGGCCGCAGACGGTGTTGGTGGGGATGCCGCTGCTCTTCTTGTCGTCGCCGGAGCCGAAGACCCGCGAGACCTGGATGATCAGGTCCGTACCGGCCGGGCACTGGATCGCGTTCGGCAGGATGCTCGCGCTCTTGATCTCCAGCGCCTTGAAGGTCGCCCCCTCGTCGTCGCAGTCGAACGCCCGGTAGCCGCCCGGCTTGTTCTCCGGGTCCGGCCCGCCGCAGTCACCGACCTCCCAGGAGCCTCCCTTGCCGTCCGAGGCGGAGGAGGACGAGGACGGCGCGGACGACGAGTCCTTGTCGCCGAAGACCTTGGACGCACCGTAGGCCAGGCCGAGGATCACCGCGAGCACCACGAGGCTCTGCAGACATCCGGCACCTCTCCTGGGGCGGGGCGGAGTACTGCCTGGCTGGGTCATGGTGCTGCTCCTCATCGGGATCGGACGCGGCTGCGACGTACGAAGTCACGGGTGGGGACGCGGCATGCACACCTCACGGTTCCGCGGCGGACGGCCTCGGCGTACCGCCGCCCGACGTCCGTCCCGTCGGCACCGGCACGCGGAAAATGCCTGGTCAAGGCGGTGAGGTGCGTCTACGGTCGGCCGCATGAACGACCTGCACATCACCACGCTCGCCGAACGCCCCGAACTCGCGGAGGCGCTCGGGCGGATGCCGGACACCTGGCCGGAGTTCGTCCTGGAGGACCTCGTCGGCTGGGCCAACTACCCCCGGATCGCCGTCGAGTTCCCGGAGTTCGTCCTGGTCGCCACCGGCCCGGACGGCGGCGTGGTCGCCCGCGCCTACAGCGTCCCCTTCGAACTGAACGCCCCCGGGCGCGGGAGGCTCCCCGTCGGCGGCTGGGACCGGGTGCTGCTGTGGGCCTTCTCGGACCTGCGGCGGGGGCGGACCCCCGACACCGTCAGCGCGATCGAGATCACCGTCGCCACCGGTCACCAGGGCAAGGGGATCTCGGGCCGGATGCTGGCCGCGATGCGGGAGAACGCGGGGCGGCGCGGCTTCGGTGAGGTCGTCGCCCCGGTACGGCCGAGCGGCAAGCACCTGCGGCCCGCACTGCCGATGGAGGAGTACGCCCGGCTCACCCGCCCCGAGGACGGGCTCCCCGAGGACCCGTGGCTGCGGGTCCACGTGCGGGCGGGCGGGGTCCTCGACTCGGTGGCCCCGGTCTCGATGACGGTGAGCGGGACGCTGGAGCAGTGGCGCTCCTGGACCGGGCTGCCGTTCGACACCGAGGGCCCGGTGGAGGTGCCGGGCGCGCTGGTCCCGGTGCACTGCTCGCCCGCGCACGGGTACGCGGTCTACACCGAGCCCAACGTCTGGGTACGGCACCGGGTGTGACGGGCGACGGCGCTCCTTCGGGGGCCGTGCGCGGCTCCCGTGCCCGACCGCCCTGCCGGCACCCGCGTCCGCCCGTACCGCACCCTCCCGCCCTTCTCGTCATCGACGGCCACGGCACCCGGCGGTCACGGGCAACCCGTCGTCCGGCACCGTCGCGGTCCTCCCCGGCCCACCGGAGCGGGCGCGGCGGGGTCCGCTCGTCGCGGACGGGCCCGCCGCGTCGTCCCGGGCCCGCCGCGTGGCTCCGGGCCCACCACGTCGCGGACGGGCCCGCCGCGTGGCTCCGGGCCCGCCGCGTGGCTCCGGGCCGCCCCGGCCTCGCCCGGCCTCCGGGGGAGGCCCGGCGCCGGCAGGGCGGTACCGTACGAGCGTTTCCGTCGCCCACCTGGCCCGTAGGGCCGTCCAGCCCGAGAGAGACCCCCAGTGAAGACCTCACGTACCCACGAAACGCCGCAGACGTCGAAGCCACCGCGTACGCGACGCACGTGGAGGAACCGCCCGGCGAAGAGCCGTCCCGGCGCGGCCCGCAGGGTGTCCCTGGTGGTGCGCCGGGCCCTCGCCGCGGCGTGGAGTGCGGTGCGCTCCCGGCGGGGCCGCTGGGTGGCGGGCGGGACGGTGGTCGTGGCGCTGGCCGTCGTCGCGGGTGTCCTCCTCTTCCCGGGCGAGCAGTCCGGTCCGCCGGATACGCGTGCCCGTGAGTACCGGGATGTCAACTCCTGCCTTCTGACCGGGGAGCAGGGCATCGTCGCCGGGACGCCCGCTGCGCCGGTGTGGGCGGGGATGCAGAAGGCGTCCCTGGAGACCCGTACCCGCGTGAGCTACGTCCCCGTCATGGGCGAGCAGTCGGTGCAGAACGCCCTGCCGCACCTGAATTCGCTGCTTCAGCGCAAGTGCGCCGTGGTGGTGGCCGTGGGCGAGAGCCAGGTGGAGGCGGTGCGCAAGGAGGCGGGTGGCCACCGGGCGATCCGCTTCGTCGTCGTCTCCGGCGGCGATGCGGCCACGGCCGACGGGAAAGAGGGGCACGGCACTCCGGAGAACGTGACGGTCGTCGTGGAGACCGGCAACGGGCTGGAGGAGCGGATTGCCGGAATCATCCGGAAAGATCTCCCTACGGGCGCGTAGTTGAGACGCGTTGGCCCGTCACGGAGTGATCACAGTCACTGAATTGGCGATCGAAAATGTGTTTCTTTCGTTCGCAACTCGTGCAATCTTATGGAGGTTTTGTAAGCGGAGCATAAGTAGAGGGCAGCGCAGATGCGTTCTCGATGGGTACGACCGGCTCGACTCTTCCCGTCCGGCCCGCGAGGGCGCGGGCGGCTCAGACGGACAGCCCTGTTCGTCCTCGTCGTCTTCTCCCTGACCATCACCACGGAGACGGCCGCTGCCACCGGGGCCACGCTGCCCCGGCTCTCCATGCCCCAGATGTCCCTGGCCGGGCTCTGGAAGTGGGCGGGCACCTCCCCGCTGGACGTTCCCGAACAGCAAGGGGGAACCGCTCGCGGCAAGAGCCACGCCGCCTCCACCGCCGCCACCTCGGCCGAGGGCGGCGCAGGCCGCAAGCCCGGCAAGGGCCGCGGCGAACTCGACCCGTACGAGCGGCCGACGCCGGACACCGAGAAGGCGACGACCGAACCGGCCACCGGCACCGACGAGAGCTTCGACGAGAAGACCAGCGAGCGGGACGCCGCGAAGTCCACGGAGACCACGGACCACTTCGTCAACGCCGACGGCTCCACCACGGTCCGCCACTATCCGGGCCGCGCCAACTTCCGTGCGCAGGACGGCACCTGGAAGCCGATCGACACGACGCTCACCGAGGCCGAGGACGGCCGGCTGGAGCAGACCGCCAACTCCCTGAAGGTCGGATTCGCTCCGGACGCCGCCGACCAGGCGCTCGTCTCGGTCGACTTCGGCGCCGGCCGCTCCCTCGCCTACGCGCTGCAGGGCGCCCGGGCGGCGTCCCCGGTCGTCAACGACGACGGCACGGTCACCTACCCGGACGCCCTGCCCGGCACCGACCTGATGCTCGCCCCGCTCGCCGAGGGCTTCAAGGAACACCTCGTCCTGCATTCCAAGGACGCCGCCAACTCCTGGGTGTTCCCCCTCGACCTCAAGGGCCTGACCCCGCGCATCACCGCCGACGGGGACGTGGAGTTCACGGATGCCGGCGGAGAGGTCACCGCGACCATCCCGCACGCCTTCATGACCGACGCCAAGATCGACGAGCGGTCGGGCGACCCGACGCTCTCGCGGGCCGTGGACTACGAGATCACCACCGTCGACGGCAAGCCCGCCCTGCGGATGACCGCCGACCGCGCGTGGCTCGACGATCCCGCCCGCGTCTACCCCGTCACCGTCGACCCGACCATCGCGGCGAGCAACTCCACCTACGCCCAGAACACCTTCCCCGGGAACCACTCCACCGAGGACCAGATCAAGGTCGGGTCGTACGACTCCGGCACCAACCGGGCCCTGTCCTTCCTCCAGTTCTCCTCCCTGGGCACCACCCTCAAGGGGCAGCGGGTCACCGCCGCCACCCTCAACCTGCACGCCCTGTGGTCCTCGACCTGTACGGCCAAGCCGTTCTCCGTGCACCCGATCACCCAGTCCTGGACGCCGGCCGGAGTCACCACCTACCCCGGTCCGTCCTACGCGTCGGCCATCGGCACCGCCACCGTCGCCCCCGGCGCCTCCTGCTCCAACACCAGCGGCAGCACCAGCGTCGGCGTGCCGATGCCGGTCAAGCTCTCCACCGCCTGGTTCGACGCGGTCGCCACCGGCAGCGCCAACCGCGGGCTCGCCGTCACCGCTCCGGTCAACGACGGTCTGCACTGGAAGAAGTTCCACTCCTCCAACGCCTCCAAGGCCGCCTTCCGCCCGGCGCTGGACCTCACCTACACGGCCAACAAGAAGCCGCAGGTCAACGCCCAGTACCCGCCGGAGAACTACCAGGCGCCCACGCTGCGCCCCGAGCTGTTCGTCTACGCCAGCGACGCCGACAACTGGCCGATGCCCAAGCTGAGTTACGCCTTCGAGGTGTACGACGCCGACAGCACCAGCGAAACCCCCGTCGCCACCTCCGGCGTGATCAACAAGGGCAGCTGGAAGGTCCCCGCGGGCAAGCTCAAGTGGAGCAAGAACTACCAGTGGTTCGTCAGCGTCTCCGACGGCTACGACTCGGTGATGTACTCGGCCAGCAGCTTCTCCACCGCCGTCCCCCAGCCGCCGGTCACCTCGGGCCTTGCCCAGAACACCGACGGACATGAGTTCGACCCCAGCGACGGCAACTACACCACCACCGACACCGACGCCGAGGTGGAGGTCGTCGGCCCCTCGCTGTCCGTCGAGCGCGCGTACAACAGCCGTGACCCCCGCAGCGACGGCGCCTTCGGCGCCGGCTGGTCCACCGCCATGGACATGAAGGCCGTCGAGGTCAAGGACGGCACCGGCGCGATCTCCAGCGTCGTCATCACCTACCCCGGCGGTGAGCAGGTCGCCTTCGGCCGCAACAGCGACGGCACCTTCGTCCCGCCGATGGGCCGCTACGCCCGGCTCGCCGCGGCCACCAGCGGCGGCGGCTACACGCTGACCGACAAGGACTTCACCACCTACGCCTTCCAGCAGGCCACCGGTCAGGCCGGTTCCTTCGCGATATCCGGCATCAAGGACTACGCGGGCCGCTCGGAGACCTTCACCTACACCTCCGGCCGGCTCTCCAAGGTCACCAACGTGACGTCAGGCCGGTCCCTGTCCTTCGCCTGGGTCACACCCGCCGGGGCGACCGCCCCGCACGTCTCCACCGTGACCACGGACCCGGCCACTCCCGGTGACGCGGGCTCCGCCCAGATCTGGACCTACGGATACGACGGCGACCGGCTCACCAAGGTCTGCCCGCCCGCCGACGCCACCAAGTGCACCACCTACGGCTACACCACGGGCAACCACTACCGCACCACCGTCCTCGACGCCTCCCCGTACGCCTACTGGCGGCTCGGCGAAGCCGCCGGGGAGACCGGCGCCAAGGACTCCGTCGACCTCAACCAGGGCAAGTACAACGGCCAGTTCCGCAATGTGACCCTGGGCGCCGCGGGACCGCTGGCGGGCTCCACCCAGAAGGCCGCCACCTTCAACGGCACGACCTCCTACGTGGAGATGCCCAGCGCCCCCGGCGCCACCCCCACGTACGCGTCCGTCTCCCTGTGGTTCAAGACCACCAAGGCGGGCGGTGTCCTCTTCTACTACGGTGACAAGCCGCTCAGCGGCACCGACCCGGTCGGCACCACCACCAAGAACACCCCCGCGGTCTACGTCGGCATGGACGGCAAGCTGCGCGGCTGCCTGGCCATGTCCCCCGGCTGCATGAGCACCATCACCTCCAGCGCCACCGTCACCGACGGCAAGTGGCACCAGGCGGTCCTCACCGGCGCGGCCAACACCCAGACCCTGTACCTCGACGGCGTCAGCCAGGGCACCCTGGCCGGCACCATCAACGACTGGGAGCAGCCCTACATCTCGCTCGGCGCCGGCGTGAACACCGACGGCTGGCCCAGCATGAACCCGAACGACAAGCTCGGCCACTTCACCGGCCAGCTCGCCGAGGTCGCCATCTACTCCGACGCACTCCAGCCGTCGGTCATCACCGCCCAGTACCAGGCCGCCACACGGCCCGCCGGACTCCTCAACAAGATCACCTCGCCGGGCGGCAGGATCCAGTCGTCGGTCACCTACGGCACCACCGACGACCTGGTCCTCGACGCCACGGACAGCGACGGCGGCACCTGGAAGCTCAACCCCGCCACCGTCACCGGCTCCTCCCAGGTCTACCGCTCCGCCGTGATGGGTTCGGCGCCCACCGGCTACTGGCGCCTCAACGACACCCAGGGCGCTCCCGAGGCCGCCAACGAGATCCACACCGGGTTCGGTACCTACAACAGCGTCACCCAGGGCACCACCGGGCCCTTCGGCGCCGGTGACTCGACAGCGGTCACGTTCAACGGCACCTCCTCCTTCGCGGAGATCCCCTTCGGCCCCTGGCACGGCAAGCAGGACCGCGCGGTCGAACTGTGGTTCAAGACCAGCAAGCCCGGTGTCCTGATGGCCGACCAGAACCGCGCCCCCAACGACCCGGCCGGCGTCGGCGGCACCTGGACACCGACCCTGTACGTGGGCAGCGACGGAAAGCTGCGCGGCCACTGGTGGAGCGTCTCCGGCTCCGGCGGCGTCGACTTCGGCTCGAAGGCCGCGGTCAACGACAACAAGTGGCACCACGCGGTGCTCTCCGCGAGCGGCAACCAGCAGACCCTCTACGTCGACGGCGTCAAGCAGGCCGACTTCACCGGCGCCGCCAAGGACCAGTCCAACACCCGGACCTTCCTCGGCGCGGGCTTCGCCAAGTCCTGGTTCAACTCGCCCGGCGACGTCAGCTACTTCACCGGTGCGATGGCGGACGTCTCGGTCTACTCCGCCCCGCTCAGCGCCGACGACGTCGAGCGCCACTGGTCGGCGTACAAGGCGTCCTCCGGCATCGCCCCGGTCCGCACGGTCAAGCTGACCGACCCCACCGACAAGACCCTGACCTACGTGTACGACGCCGAGATGGGCAACCGCCTGCTCGCCGCCATCGACACCAACGGCAAGCGCACGACGTACGGATACGACACCGGCGGCTTCCTGCGCACGGTCACCGACGCCAACGGCAACCGCAGCATCACCGGCCACGACGTCCGCGGCAACACGGTCTCCACGACCACCTGCCAGGACACGGCCAAGAACAAGTGCGCCACCGAGTACTACACCTACTACCCGGACGCGACCACGGCCTTCCCGCCGATGGACCCGCGCAACGACCTGTTGCTCACCGAGCGCGACGGCCGCTCCTCCGGGCCCACCGACAACACCTACCTCACCAGCTACACCTATGACGCCGGTGGCAATCTCACCTCGGTGACGAGCCCGCCGGTGCCGGGCTTCCCGCAGGGCCGTACCGCCACGACCACGTACACCACCGCCTCCACGCCGGCGGCCGACGGGGGAACCGCCCCCGCGGGGCTGGTCGCCGAGGTGGTGACCCCGGGCGGCAAGAGGACCACGTACACCTACAACAAGAACGGCGATCTCGCCGAGACCACGGACGCCAACGGCGCCAGGCTGAAGCAGGTCTACGACGCCCTCGGCCGCCAGACGGCGAGCACGGAGATATCCGACGGCTCCCCGGCCGGCCTGACCACCCGCTACACCTACGACAAGAACGACCAGGTCGTCACCGAGACCAGCCCCGCCGTCACCAACCGGGTCACCGGCGCGGTCCACACCGCGCGGACCACCACGGTCTACGACGCCGACGGCAACGTCCTGGAGCAGACCGTCTCCGACGTCACCGGCGGTGACGCGCCGCGCACCACCAAGGTGACGTACGACGCGCACAACCGGATGGCCAGCCGTACCGACCCCGGCGGTGCCACCACGACCTTCGCGTACGACGTCTACGGGAACAAGGTCCGCGAGACCGACGCCGAAGGCAACGTCAACACCTACACCTTCGACGCCGAGGGCCGCCCCCTCACCACCAACCTGCTCAACTACACGGGCGACCCCGCCAACCCGACCGCACCCACCACGCTCGTCCAGGAGTCCCGCGCCTACGACCCGGCGGGCCGCCTCGCCTCGCTCACCGACGCGATGGGCTGGGTGACCGCCTACACCTACACCGACGACGGGCTCTCGGCCACCGTGGTCCGCAAGGACCCGCAGACCGGCGCCTCGTTCACGGAACAGGCCAACACCTACGACGCGGTCGGCAACCTGATCAAGCAGGTGACCAACGACGGCCGGACCACGACCACGTTCACCGTGGACGCGGCCGACCGGGTCACCTCCAGCGTGCTGGATCCCGGCGGTCTGGCCCGCGCCACCACCGTCTCCTACGACCCCGACGACAATGTCGTCACCGAGAGCGACTTCGACCCGGCGACCGGCCGGACCAAGACCACCGACACCACCTACGACAACCTCGGCAACGTCACCGGCAACACCGTGCACGACGGCACCACCGCCCCGGTCGGACGCTGGAAGCTGAACGAGACCCAGGGCACGGCCGCCAAGGACTCCTCCGGCGGTACCCGTGACGCGTCCTTCGGCAGCGGGGTCACCCGCTCCACCGAGCGCGGCGGCTCGGCCGTCTTCGACGGCACGGCCAACGCCTACGGCACGACGGACGCACCGGTGCTCAACACCACCGGCAGCCTCACCGTCTCCGCCTGGGTCAAGCTGGACTCCACCGCGGCCAACAGGACCTTCGTGGCCCAGAACGGCACGAAGGCGAGCGGCTTCCAGCTCTACTACTCCACGGCCTACGGCTGGACCTTCAACCGCCACGCCACCGACACCACCGGCCCGGTGATCGCCCGCGCCAGCTCCGGCACCGCCGCGGTCAGCACCGGCACCTGGACCCACCTCGCCGGTGTCTACGACAAGGAGGCCGGCCAGCTCCGGCTGTACGTCAACGGCACGGCCGTCGGCACCCCGGCCGCCTTCAACGCTCCCTGGGACGCCAACGGGCCGCTCCAGATCGGGCGCCTCTGGTACAACGGCGGGTACAGGGAGAACCACCTGGGCGCGCTCTCCGACGTCCAGGTCTACAGCGAGGCACTGACCGCCGCCCAGGTCTCCGCCGTGCGCGGAGGCACCCTGCCCGCCGCGGGCAGCCAGGTGCGCACCGTCACCTGGAAGCTCGACCAGCGCGGACTGCCGGTCTCCTCCACCGACCCCAACGGTGACACCACCGACTACGGGTACGACGAGGCCGGCCAGCAGACCACGGTCACCGAACCGGCGGTCCAGACCGAGCAGAACGGCGGGGCCCCGGTCACCATCCGGCCCGTCTCGATGACCGGTTACAACACCTACGGCGAGCCGACGGAGACCTCCGACCCGCTGGGCAACGTCGTGGTGACGGCCTACGACGCCGAGGGCCAGGAGTCCTCGACGACGTTCCCCGCGTACACCCCGCCCGGCGGGGGCACCCCCATCACCGCGACCTCCTGGAACGAGTACAACAGGCTCGGCCAGGTCACCGCGGAAGTGGACCCCCTGGGCAACCGCACCACCTACACCTACACGCAGCTCGGGGACCTCGCCTCGGTCACCGAACCGGGCGGTGGCACCACCCGCTTCGCGTACACCCCCAACGGTGACCAGCTGTCGGCGACCCGGCCCGGCGGCGCCCGTGAGGAGACCACCTGGGACTACCTCGGGCGCCCGCTGACCAGCACCGACATCGTGCGCCAGCCCACCCAGCGGGCGATCACGGCGATCAACGAGTACAACGCTCCGGGCGGCGAGCTCTCCAGGTCCGTGAGCCCCACGGGGGCCAGCGAGTCGTACACGTACGACGCCCTGGGCGAGACGACCTCGGTCACCGACAGCGCCGGGAACGTCTCCCGCTTCACCTACGACATGGACGGCCGGCTGCTGACGTCCACCGGTCCGGACGGCACCAGCACCCGCAACACCTACGACGGGTTCGGCCAGCTGACCGCCACCAGCGACCTGGCCGCGGACGGGGCGGGGATCCGCACCAGCCGCGCGACCTACGACCGGGCGGGCAACCCCCGTACGATCACGGACTACCTGGGCAACACCGTCACCCTCACGACCGACGCGACCGGCCAGATCACCAAGGCCGTCCAGCCGGTCTCCGACACCGAATCGATCACCACGACCTTCGGCTACGACGCGGCGGGCAACCGCACGCGCTTCACCGACGGCCGCGGCAACCCCTTCATCACCACGTACAACACCTGGGGCCTGCCCGAATCGGAGATCGAGCCCGCCACCCCGGCCCACCCGGACCCGGCGGACCGCACCTTCACGATGGTCTACGACGGCGCCGGGCGGCCCAGCCAGTCCCGCTCGCCCGGCAACGTGGTCATCGACAACACCTACGACAGCAAGGGACGGATCACCAAGCAGACCGGCAGGGGCGCCGAGGCGGCGACCGTCGACCACAGCTACACCTACGACTCCGACGGCCGGGTCACCTCCGTCGCCGGCCTGGACGAGGACCGCAACACCTTCACGTACGACGACCGCGGCCTCCTGCTCAGCGCCAAGGGACCCTCCGGTGACTCCTCCTTCAGCTACAACGAAGACGGAGCGATCACCTCACGCACCGACGCCTCCGGAACCTCCACCTACGGCTACGACACGGCCGGCCGGCTCAAGACGGCCAAGGACGCCTCGACCGGCACGTCCATGACCTACGGCTACGACGTCAACAGCAACGTGACGTCGGTGGACTACGGGCAGGGCAAGTCCCGGCGGACCTTCTCCTACGACTCCCTGGAGCGCCTCACCTCCGACCGGCTGACCTCGCCGAGCGGCAAGCTGCTGGCCTCGGTCACCTACGGCTACGACGCCAACGGCAACGAGATCTCCAAGACCACCACCGGCGTGGCGGGAGCCTCGTCGAACACCTACACCTACGACCGCGCGAACCGGATCACGTCCTGGAGCAACGGCTCGGTCACCGAGCAGTACGGCTACGACGCGTCCGGCAACCGCACCCGGGTCGCCGGTGACACCTACACCTACGACGCCCGCAACCGCCTCACCTCGGACGGCCACAACACCTACCGGTACACGGCCCGCGGCACGCTGAGCGTGCTCACCGACGAGGCCGGGCAGCAGACGTCGATCAGGGCGGACGCCTTCAACCGGGTCATCGAGGAAGGCAACCGGAAGTACACGTACGACGGCTTGGACCGGGTGCTCACGGCCCGGGACGAGGACGGCGGGCAGTCGGACTTCGCCTACAGCGGCGCGGGCAACGACGTCGCCTCGGACGGCTACACCACCTACAGCCGCAACGCGGACGGCTCGGCGCTGGGCATGAAGTCGGCGCTGTCGGCGGTACTGGTCCTGACCGACCTGCACGACGACGTGATCGGGCAGTTCACGGAGTCCGGTGAGGCACTGGCCGGCTCGACGAGCTACTCCCCGTTCGGCAAGGTCCTGGCGTCGCAGACCATGGTCGGTCAGCTCGGCTACCAGTCGGGCTGGACGGACCCGGCGACCGCCAAGGTCAACATGGCCGCGCGCTGGTACTCACCGGAGACGGGCCAGTTCAACAGCCGGGACACGGTCTCGCTGAATCCGCTGCCCAATTCGGTGAGCGCCAACCGGTACGCGTACGCGGACCAGAACCCGCTGACCGCGACCGACCCGACCGGCCACTGGCCGAAGTTCGTCGACAAGGCCGTCAAGAAGGTCACCAAGAAGGTCAAGAAGGTCACCAAGACGGCCTGGAAGAAGACCAAGGCGACGGTCAAGAAGGTCGCGAAGGTCACCAAGAAGGCCGCGAAGAAGGTCAAGAAGGTCGTCAAGAAGGTCGTCAAGAAGGCGAAGCGGGTGGTCCGCAAGGCCGTCCACTACGTCTCCGACAAGGTGGTCAAGGCCAAGAAATACGTCAAACGCACGTACAAGGCCGTCAAGAAGGTCGCCCATAAGGTCACCAAGACCGTCAAGGCGAAGGCGAAGGCGGCGGCCAAGGTCGTCAAACACGCGGCGAAGAAGGTCGTGAAGCAGGCGAAGAAGGTCGGCAAGGCCGTCAAGAAGGCGGCCAAGGCGTCGGCGAACTTCGTCAAGCAGCACGCGGGCACGATCGTGTCGGTCGCCGTGGGCGTGGCGGTCTTCGCGGGCTGCACGGCCGCCACCGGCGGCGTCGGGGTGATCGGCTGCGGAATGCTCGCGGGCGCCGCGGCGAACGCGGTCGGCTACGCGATGAGCGACGGCCCGAAGACACTGGGCGGCTTCGCCGCCGCGGTCGGTGTGGGCGCCCTGACCGGCGCCCTGGGCGGTGCTGCGGGCGGCGTTGCGGTCGGCGCGGTCAGTCGCCTCCTGGCGGGTGTCGGCGGCCGTACGGCCACGGGCGCGGCGATGGGCGCTGCGGGCGGCGGGGCCGAGGGTGTCGTGGGCTACGGCATCTCCTGCGCGGCCCAGCGCAACTGCACGGCGAGCGGCGCAGCCACGTCGATGGTGGTGGGCGCGGCGACGGGCGGCGTCGGCGGCGCGGCGGCCAGCCGCTTCGGCCCGAAGGCGGACCCGCAGCCCCAGGCGAACTCCCAGCCGGCCTCTCCCCGCCCGGGCGGCTGCCGGGTCGGAGGGAAGACCCCGCACAGCTTCACCGGCCTGACCGGCGTTCTGATGGCGAACGGCACGGTGAAGCCGATCTCCGAGGTGAAGGCCGGGGACCAGGTCCTGACGGCGGAGCCGGGCAAGAAGGAGAAGGAGAAGCACAAGGTCAAGGAAGTGATCGTCACCAAGACCGACCGGGACTACGTCGATGTCGTCGTGAAGACGGACGCCGGTCCCAAGACGATCGAGACGACCAAGCACCACCAGTTCTACGAGATCACCCGCAACTCCTGGACCCAGGCCGGCGACCTCAAGCCCGGCCAGGAACTCCAGGACGGCAAGGGCGAACCGGCCCGCATCCTCGACGTCACCGCGTACACGGCCGAACGGACGACGTACGACCTGAGCGTCGAGGGGCTGCACACGTACCATGTGCTGGCGGGCGAGACGTCGGTTCTCGTTCACAACAACAACGGCTGCCCCACTGGGAGGTTGTCGGATCCCCTGCCCAGGGGGATGAACAATAAGATCGCTTCGGCCTACGACGATGTGAGGGCAGGGCGGATTCCTTCGCACGATACGTACGGGGGACGTGAACACCCGCGGTGGGCAGGTTCTAAGGAGTACCGCGTCCCGGGTAGGCCTGAAACTGACAGAATCCTGGAAAAGGAGCTGCCGAACGGCGTCAAGGTATACGGCTGGACGTCCACGCATTACACGAAGATTCAACGCTTCAGTGCACCCCATTTCCCTGACTCGGGGTGGAATTAGTAGCTCTATTGGTTAACTGGTGCAGCGACTTGATTGTCGCTGCACCAGTTCCGGTTTGGGGATTAGGCGTGGCTGACGAACTGCCCGTAGTGGGCAAAGCGGATTTTCCGCTGTACGTGGTATCGGATGAAGAGTCCGGGGGGGTGTTTGTTGCCGCTGAAGGAGTGGAGGGGTTTTTCGTCGACCCGGAAGCAGATTCGCCGGAAGTGGCCTTCCTGAGGGTCCATGAGGTCGAACAGGGTAGGCGGAGGGTCGAAGATGCAGTGATGGCGGTCATGAATCGTCAACGGGAGAAGGTTGGCGAGTACTTCATTGGTCGGGCCGTGCTCGGAGACCCTGGCGTAGGGGAGCCAGGCGGAAATATTCCAAGAGTCGCTTTCCGGCTCTTTGGTAATCGTTGCGAGTATCCCGAAGCTCAGAGAATTTGGCCACGTTGGGCATCAGGGGTCGCCCTGGAGAAGGGTGAATGGGTTCGGTGGCCGGCGAACTATCAGGGCGCATGGCTGCACGTTGTTCAGAATTCCTGGTTCGCTTCGAATCGTAGGGCTGCTCGCTATGGATTGGAGGACGTTGTCCACTTGGACGGTGGGCAAATTTCCACGAAGTCGGGGTTCTACTGCGCACTGGGCGAGGCGGTCAATGGCCCGGGCGGGTACTTTGGATCGAATCTTGACGCTCTCGCAGACTGTATTTCTTCGAGCTTCGGCGAGGGGCCCCCGGCGAGAATTATTTGGCGGAACTTTCAGACGTCTCAAGAATACCTTGATCATGCCTTCTTGGATTCGATCGTGGAACTAATGCGAGAATTCCGCGTAGATCTCGCCACTTGCTGACCTTGGGGCGCGTGCGCGAGCAAATATGACGCCCCGCCAGATGGCATCTGGCGGGGCGTTTGGGCGGGGTGCCGCTGAGGTTGAAAGGGTGAGGTGACAGGGCTACGGAGGCTCCAGCCCGAGTCCAGTCTCGGCGATGAAGCCGTCGAGGATCTCGGGTCGGCGTTGGATGCCGCGCAAGCGGTTCTTCACGAGTGGAGTGAGGTCGTCGATCGTCCGGGGTGCGAGGTTGGCCAGGGACTTCTTCAGGTGGGCCCACACGCCTTCGACCGGGTTGAGGTCGGGTGCGTAGGGCGGGAGTTTGACGATGGTCAGCCAGTCGCTATTGCGTTCGCAGAACTCCCGCAACGCCTTGGCGTGGTGGGTGCTGGCGTTGTCCCACACCACGATCAGCGGGGCACCGCCGAGCTGCTGGCGGGCAGAGGTCAGCAAGTCCGCGAACTCGCGTGCCCGGAAGCCCTTCTTCTCGCCGGTCCGGCCCCGGTACGTCTGGGTCCGGTAGATCAGCCTGGTCTCGCGGCCCGGCCTAACGCAGATCATCCCGGTCATCAGGACCCGGCCCGATCCCTTCCCCGTCACCTTGGCCAACGGAGTTCGGCCCCGCCGCGACCAGGTCCTGCCCTTGCCGGGCTTCAGGCCCTGCCCGGCCTCGTCCTCGAAGACTATCCACGCGCCCAGGAGCTGGGCCGTCCTCTTACCCGTGGCCCCTGCTCCGTCCGCCACACGGCGACGGCCTCTTCGTTCCGCTCAACCGCCCGGTGCGCGGGGACCTGCGGTGACCAGCCCAGCCGGTGCAGCAGATACGACACCCCACGCGGGGTGTACCGGTGGCCGAACAGGCGGTGAATCAGCTCCGCGACCCTGGCCAGAGTCCACCGCTGGTCCTCCATCCAGCCGTGCGCCGCCGGCCCGGCCTCCAACTCGGCCTGCAACCGCTCCGCCTGAACATCGCTCAGCCGGCACGGAAAGCCACCAGCCCCCTTGGACGCCAGAGCCGTTCTGCCGCCTTGGCGCCAAGCGGCGCGCCAGGCGTAAGCCGACCTCCGTGACACCCGTAACCTGCGGGCCACCTCCGGCGGCCGCACCCCGTGCTCGTACATCTCCGCGGCCTCAAAACGCACTGCTTCACGCTTCGCTCGCCCCGCAGCGGTCAGCCCGCCGCCATCCGCGTACCTCATAACGAGGATGTAGCACCGCCAACGCCCCCTGTCACCCCACCCTTTCAACCTCAGCGGCAACAGGGGCGCACAGCACGGCACTTCCACGCACACCTACGGACCAGCCGGAATTCGCTGACCAGCGAAAATGCAGGTGACGGCCGCCCGGCGAGCACACGTACTATGTGCTGGCCGGGGCCACGCCGGTCCTCGTTCACAACTGCGGGACTGGGGCTGTCTCGGATAAGGTGATGGATAAACATATCCTCCCGAGGCATGACGCGAAACACGCGGACTCCTGGAAATGGGCGGAGAAGTCAAAATTCGAGGACTGGGTTACGCCAGACCATATCCGCAACTGGTCCAAGCTGGCGATGAGAAAGCCGATGGATAACATGAACCTCGGCACCGGTTCCGCCCACCGCCACATTCTCGACATTAGAAGCCGTCACCCGATCGGCTACGACGCGGACGGGAACGATCTGTTTTCGGTTGCGGTATGGGTGCGGAACGGTGCGGTCGAGAGCGTTCACCCGAACTGACGAGGTGGTGGCTGATGATCAATGCCCAGGTGCGCACGGAGAGCGGCGAAATTGTGCTACGCGGATCTTGCAGACTGGATTGGATGGAAACCGTCCAGTGCATTGATGAAGACAGATTTCCGTTCTTGAGCAGCCTGCTGCCTTACGCGGATACCATGTTCAATTCGCGGCAGGTCGAGAGGCTTCGACGGGAAATCGCTCACCAGTCTGTCCGCGAGATTATTGGGCAGGATTCAGCAGCGGAGATCGAAAGGCTCTGTCTGCAGGTGGAGAATGGATCACATCTCTATCTGTGGTTTCTGGGAGACTAGTGCGTGAGTGTTGTAGCTATGTGTAGCTGCAGCAAACTGGAAGCCCCGTCGGGTGTGCCCCGGCGGGGCTTCTGCGTGGGGTGACGGCAGTAGTTGCCGCAGCGGCAACACCCACGGATTTCCCCGCACAACCACGGACACCAGCGGACTGAGAAACTGCCGTTGACCTGCGAATATGCAGGTAGAGGGGGGACGCGTAGAACACGCACCATGTGCTGGCGGGCGAGACTCCGGTCCTCGTTCATAATTGTGGCAGTGCACCTGCCGAAACGGTCAAAAACCTGCCGGAGGTCACGGCCCCCAAGCCTCTTAAGCCTTCTCAGGCCGATCAGGCGTGGAGTGATTTCTTGGGGCCTGGTCCATACACGAACATTCACCCGCGAACTGGGCAGGTGGATCCCAACCGTCTCGTGTCTTCCGATGGACGCCGCAGCATCCGGATGGGGGATCACGAGATGAACAGCAAGCCCACGAAGTTCCACTTCCATATGGAGACGTGGGATTGGAACTCCGTCACAAACGTATGGACTGTCGGCAATACGATGCAGCGAGTTCCCTTGGGGGTGAAATGATGAGAGTAGAAGTTCTGCAAGTCCTGACCCCATCGCAAGGGATCGTGCGTTTCAAGTGCGAGTCTGGCATCGCATCTGGCCGCTGGATGGGGGCGAACCCCGCCGAAGTGGGTCAATTCGATGTCGAGATCGAAGTTCCGGAAGAGGTCGCAGATTGGACGGCGGGCCCCTCGGGTGCCACTTCCCTCTCGGAGGTCGGGGCGGACTCTGCCACCCTCATCACGGGCCGAGTTGTCAGATTCGACGATGGCGATGATTCGGTCGTGGAGATCAGAGTAGGGTCGGACATTCTCCTGATTGAAATCCCGAATCGAAGGTCGGAGCTTCCTGTGGAGGGTTTCATTTCCTTCCGGGCCTCCGAAATTCAGCTCTACCCGTATGACCTGTAAGTGACCCACCCGAAAGGCGTAGGTAGGAATTCCATGGGATTCACCCTGGAGGGCCCTGCGTAGGTTCTCGTGAGATTGGTGTTTGACTCTCGGTAGCTTCGGCGGGCTGGGATTCCAATACCGCCGATGAAGCCCCACCGAGCGTTTTCGGTGGGGCTTCTGGGGTTCTTGACGGCAGCGGCGACGCTGCGGCAACGGAGGCGCACAGCACGGCACTTCCACGCACACCTACGGACCGGCCGGAATTCGCTGACCAGCGAAAATGCAGGTGACGGCCGCCCGGCGAGCACACATACCATGTGCTGGCGGGGGCAACTCCGGTGCTCGTCCACAACTGCGGACGAAGCAATGTAGGTGGGACGCACGGAAGCCTGAGGCCCGCGAATCAGCCGGGATTCTCCGGACCCCAAGAGGTCAATCACATGCCGCAGCACGCTTCCACCCCTCTGTCTTACGGTCGAGGTCCAGCGATCCGGATGGATAAGGTCGACCACCGACAGGTATGGTCGACGGGGTCCGGCTCTCGACCGGAGCCCAAGGCATGGAGAATGATGCAGACGGATCTCGTGAATTCCGGCCGCATCGATCAGGCAATGCAGAACGACATCAACGATGTCGTGACGCGATTCCCCGGCAAATACAACAATGCCATTGGGGATATGATCGGCGCGCTACCGGGGAACGCTGCCTACCAGGCGGCGCGCGGGATTCCTCAAAGTGTCCATGTGCAGTTGACCTTATGGTAGAACGCTGGATCTGTGGGCTTGGAGGAATACGTGGTAATTGACCTTGACCCCCCTAGGGGGGGTGGTGGTCTGCGAATCGGCATGTCCATCGAAGACGCAGAGCAGTCTCTCCGCGAGATGCCAGGTTTCGTTCCTCCCGCTCCTGGTGAGGTAAGGAACCGAGGGTTTGCGCACTACGAATCCGAGCTTTCGATCGCTGTTGATTTCGACTCGCTCGGAGTTGTACGCGCCATTGAGATTTTTCGCCCAGAAAGGGGCGTGCGGGTGACGTTCCGTGGCGTGGACCTTTTCGCGGAAACGGCAGATTCTGTCATTGTGCAACTTTCCGAGATGTTCTCTCTTGAGATCGAGGACGGCGGGCTGAACGTCACGGCCCCAAGCGTCTTTATCGGGCTGTGGCGGAGTGTGCTTCCGGAAGAGTCCGGGGGAGAAGAGGGGCGGCATTTCGAGTCGGTAGTCATCGCCGCACCTGGATACGGGTCGTAGTCCCGCTTCCTGCCGAACCCAGGTCAGGGTCTTTGTGGGCACAGTAGATATTTCTGCTGTGCCCACACCTGCATATTGATCAGAAACTTATGAGGTTCTCGCCCAGGGCGTAGGGGACGCGTACGTCGCCGAGGAAGCCGCGGATGGTGTGCGGCCGACGTCGGCTCCAGCATGCACAGATCAACGGCTCCATTCGTCAGGATTTCCAAGAGCCGTTCTCCCGGCCCCGACGTCGGCCTTCCAAGGATGTGGCTGCGACGTCGGCCACGTCCGCCCGAGGCCCGGCCGCGCAGGACTCCAGGAAGGGGCGGACCCGGTCACCGGGCCATTCCGCCGCCGCGACCGCTGCCCAGAAGCGCAGGCCGTCATGGGGGTCCAGCGGATCGAGGAAATCCAGGATGCGGTCGACGGTTTCGGTCGAGATTGTCGATGTTCGGTCTTACGAGGCAGAACGGGTCACTTACGACCTCTCGGTGGAGGGGCTGCACACCTACCACGTTCTTGCTGGTGATGCCCCTGTCCTGGTGCACAACGACAATGGAGGGGATGCTTGCTCGGTCGGCCCCAACACGTCGGACTCGCCGGCGTGGCCCAACTTCCGCAAAACCAAGACAGCGAGTGAGTCCGGGGGTAATTACTACCTTTCGGGCTGGTCTTCGAGAAATCCGAAGGTCTTCACTCAGGTCGACATTGGGGATGTGGCGGCGGCGCGGCAGCAGATGGGTATGCCCGTTCGAACGCACGGCCTCGACAACGGGACGCCTGGGCAGTATTTCAACTCTCATGCCGAGAAGCAGGCTGAGGTGGCAAACCCGGGCAGTGATATCGCCGTCTCCAGACCGATGTGTGACGACTGTTTGGACTTCTTCTCGCGTAAAGCCGCTTATGATAACCAAGAGAAAAGAGTTTTGGACCCGAAGGGGATGAATATATTTCTTCCCTCAGGTGCCAGGAGGTTGAAACCCCATGGTGGTGGCTGAGCCCTGGTGGCGATGACTAGGGATGCGGGCGCTACCATGGGGGTGTGACAGAACAACTCTCTGGAATCGCGGCGACTGTAAAGGGAATCCTGGACGACCTGGGTGAAACCCCGGAGGCTGAGGCAAGGCTGCTTGAAGCTCTGCCAGCCCTCCAGGCTGCAGCCGAGGATGGCGATCTAGGGGCGCAGAATGTGCTTGGCGGGGTTCTTCTCGAAGTCGAGGGGAACCCCGCCAAGGCGTTTCTCTGGTTTACTCGAACAGCGAATCGTGGAAGCTCTATGGGCAAGAGGAGTCTTGGTGTCCTCTATGCGAATGGGGCGGGTGTGGAGAAGGACACCAAGAAGGCCGAGGAACTCTTCTCGGAAGCTGCTGCACTCGGAGATCCGTACGCGAAATTCAACTTGGCGCAGATCTGGTGGGGTAAAAGAGACCCTTCGGAGGTCGCAGGCCTTCTCCGATCTGCTGCCGAATCCGGTATTCTGGATGCTTCTGTTGTTCTCGGTGACTTGCTGAGTTCGCTGGACCGGGACGAGGAAGCGTTTGGCTGCTACATTGAGGCGGCTAAGGGCGGACACGATCGCGCCATGTATGTTGTTGCCTGTTGGTATCGTGATGGAATTCACGTGCAAGTCAACAAGGTTGAAGCCCTGGTGTGGTTCTTCAGGATGCTGGAAGTCGGTAATGGTGATGGAATGCATCCCGCCATTATTATGGCTCGAGGCATGACCGATGCTGATATTCGCAGGGCTGGAGAGCTTTCTGCCCACCAGCAGGACGCGGAGGCGCTTGTCGATACTGTGCGAAAGTATCGATAACCGCACTGCATGGCCGTAATCGGGGAGCTGAGCAGAGCGTCGAGCGCCTCGAAGGCCGTGACGCGGACTGGGACAGGCACGTGAACGGCAGCGTTCCCGAAGGCCGAAGGCTGGCTTTCGGGAACGCTTCGCGTTGTCCGGTCAGGGTTGGTGCTCGTAGCCGATCGTGAACCGGGGCGGCAGGCATCGCTCCCGTACTCGATGATTCTTTCCGCGTCCGACTATCGGCGGCGCGGCGGCGAGCCGCTTCGGCCCGAAGGCTGACGGCGGAGCCGGGCAAGAAGGAGAAGGAGAAGCACAAGGTCAAGGAAGTGATCGTCACCAAGACCGACCGGGACTACGTCGATGTCGTCGTGAAGACGGACGCCGGTCCCAAGACGATCGAGACGACCAAGCACCACCAGTTCTACGAGATCGTCCGCAACTCCTGGACCCAGGCCGGCGACCTCAAGCCCGGCCAGGAACTCCAGGACGACAAGGGCGAACCGGCCCGCATCCTCGACGTCATCGCGTACACGGCCGAACGGACGACGTACGACCTGAGCGTCGAGGGGCTGCACACGTACCATGTGCTGGCGGGGGCTACCCCGGTCCTCGTGCACAACTGCAATACAGGGGGATTGAGCCTCTCGGATGCGCGGCATGTCAGCGGCCGCTTTCCCAAGGCTGCTAAACCCGGGGAAACGCTTTTCCGCCAGAAAGAGGATGGGACGGTTACTGCGTATGCGCGCTATGATGAGGAAGGTGCAATTTCCCAGCGCGCGGACCTCGATCCCAACTCGGCACCGCATGCCGGAATACCGGCCCCACGCATTCTCGATATGGCCAAGCATGTCAATCCAAAAACGGGTCAGGTTTTTCGTAACTGGGAGAAGATGCCGCGGCCTCTACGCCCCGAGGAAGAGCTGTGCGGCTGCCGGTAGACCGAGCCAAATATGGATGGCCGACATGCAAGCCGTTCATAAATAATTGAATTCTGGCAGAAGTGATCCACCTCAGGCGCTCGCAGTGACAGGGCGGGCGCCTGAGGTCTCTGAATTTCTGAATCTCTTCGGTTCTGCCGCCATCCAGGGGGCTCGGACGGCTGCCCCCCTATGCAAGTGACAACGAGGAGCTATCCGTGAATGACCCGATGGATTACCCCGGAATTAAGTCCTGGGCGGAGGAATGGGGAGGGAGGGTTGATTATCTGGATTATGTAAAAGATCATGGTAATCTAGGAATGATGGTGGCATTCTCCCGGATCTTCTGGCCGCGTTTTGTCGAAGTGGAGGGGTGTGTGCTGTGGGATCGCGCTTACGAAGAATCGAATTTTAAAGCCTGGGGCGAAAGCCTCTCCGGTGACGTCAGGAAAATTGAGGCAACACTCAATCAGCTGCGAGTCTGGCAGATGGTCGATTCGGATGACGTTGAAGAGGACTGGCGGGCGCAGGATTTCTTTGCCGCATGTGTTGCAAAGACATGGGGTGCCGCATTGGCTGCCGAATTTCCTCGCCGGATTTTCGATGTTCGGGTTATCGGTTCCGAAGATGGCCCCATTGTCACCTTCTCGTCCGGATTGGTGTAGCTCATTGTTTTGCCCGGAAGGGTCGAGTATGGCCAATTCTGAAACCATCTGAGGTTGCGTCACTCGCGCATTGGTTTCTGGGTGAGTGATGCCTGTCCCGCAGCTTTGTGGTGAATGGCCGAGGAGTGAGGTTGGCAGGGCCGATCGGTCTGCCTTGCACTGTGGTCAACGCGTGCGCGTCGTGCCGCCACGCGGTGCCCGCGGCCTCACGCTCGCCCTCCCGCTGCTCAGGGTGGATCTTCAGCGAGTGGCACGGTGGCTTGGAAGGGCGATGCGACGTAAGCCCGACTCACTCTTCGCCGACCGCGGGTACGACCACGACACCTACCGCGACCAGGTCCACCGACGCCGCATCGTGAACCGTTCCGGGTTCTGTAGAGACTTCAGATTGTGGTGGTGACCTGGGGTTCCGCGGTCGCGAGGTTGTTCCGGCCTGACGGGCTTCCGTGCCCTGAACTGACCAGCACCGCGTGCGGGGTGAGCCCGCGACACCCCGCGATCCGTACGCCCCGGAGCACCCCGCTCCGGGGCGTACGGGGTACCGGGGGACGTGGCGTGCCCGGGACTTGTCCGAATCGTTGGTCGAATCAGTGGCACCGATCACATCCACTGCCTAACATCGATCACCGCAAGGCTTGTGCACCCATGCACAAACTCTCCCCGGGAGGCTCCTTTGCACCGCCGCCGTCGCACCGCGCTCGCCGTCTCCGCCGCCACGCTCCTCGCGGCCCCACTCCTGGCCGCCTGCGGCAACGACGCCCACCCCGGCGCCGCGGCTGTCGTGGGCGGCGAGCGGATCGAGGTCTCGGCGGTCCAGGCCCAGGCGGCCGACGTCCGCGCCGCCCAGGAGAGCTCGCCCGCGGCGGCCCAGCTGGTCAGCAAGTCGGGCCAGCTCAACCGTGCCAAGCTGCACGGGCTGATCTTCGGCCGGATTCTGGACAAGGCCGCCGAGGACGCCGGGGTCACCGTCACCCGCAAGGAGATCCAGGAGGCCCGGACCGCGAGCCGCGCCCAGGCGGGCGGCGAGGAGCAGTTGCGGGCGATGATGCTCCAGCAGCGGTGGGTCGCCCCGGAGCAGATCGACGACGACATGCGCCAGGAGGTGCTGCTGCCGAAGCTCGCCCAGGCGCTCGGAGCGGACCTCGGCACCCCCGCCGGACAGCAGGTCGTCGGCGAGGCGCTGACCAAGGCCTCGAAGGCGCTGGACATCGACGTCAACCCGCGTTTCGGCACCTGGGACGACCAGAAGATGCAGCTCGGCAACTACCAGGCCCCGTGGATCAGCCAGGTCACCGAGTTCGCCCCGCAGGACCCGCAGGCGGGCGCCTGATCCGGAAGGGCGGAAGGACGGGGGAGGGAAGAGCGCGACGCCGGGTAGGTTCACCGGGTGAACGCTGAAGCCCCCGGCACTCCCGAGAACCCCGGTGCGTCCGGCTCTCCCGACCACCCCGGCCGTATCGTCCTGCTCACCGCCAGCCACCGGGTCGCGCCCGGCCTGCTCTCCTGGCCGGCCTGGCAGACGCTCCGCGCCGCCGACCGGGTCCTGTGCGCCGACCCGGACCACCCGCAACTGCCCTACCTCCGCGAGGCGGGCGTCCGCGTCGAGCATGCGGCCCCCTCGGCCGACGAACTGGTCGCCGCCTGCGCGGGCGGCCGTACGGTGGTGATCCTGACCGGCGGCGAGGGGAACCAGCCCCTCACCGACGGCCTGGCCCGGCTCGGCGGCTCGGGCCGGGTGGCCATGCCGGATCTGGAACTGCTCCCCGGCTCGTACGACCTGCCCGGCGCCCGCCTCCTGGACCTGGTCCAGGTCATGGACCGGATCCGCCGCGTGTGCCCGTGGACCTCGCAACGTACGCACCAGGGCCTCGCGAAGTACGCCATCGAGGAGGCGTACGAACTGGTCGAGGCGATCGAGGACGGCGACCGCGACGAACTCCGCGAGGAGCTGGGCGACGTCCTTCTCCAGGTCGTCTTCCACGCGCGCATCGCGGAGGAGGATCCCGAGGAGCCCTTCGACGTGGACGACGTGGCGGGCGGCCTCGTCGAGAAGCTGATCCACCGACACCCGCACGTCTTCGGCGACGAGGCCGCCGAGACCCCGGAGGACGTCCACGCGCACTGGCTCCGCACCAAGGCCATCGAGAAGCAGCGCACCTCGGTCACCGAGGGCGTCCCCCTCGGCCAGCCCGGCCTGGCCCTCGCCGCGAAACTCGGCAGCCGCGTCCGTACGGCCGGCCTCGACGTCCCCCTCCCCACCGGCGACACCATCGGCTACGAGCTCCTCGCCCTCGCCGTGGCCGCCGAAGCAGCCGGCACCGACCCGGAAGCCGCCCTCCGCGCGGCGGCCCGCGCCTACCGGGACGCGATCGTGGCGGCGGAGGGCGGGGCGGGTTAGTACAGCTGGCCGACCCGGGCCGCGGAAGCGGACCACCCCCGCGCCGCCCGCGCCCTCCCCCACTTTGTAAGGTCACCGCCACCCCGCCCGATACCGTCGAGGAGTGAACGACACCCCCGCCTGCCCCCACACACCTGATGCCCCCGAACTCTTCACCTGGGAGTTCGCCACCGACCCCTACCCCGCCTACGCCTGGCTCCGGGAGCACAGCCCCGTGCACCGCACCGAGCTGCCCAGCGGGGTCGAGGCCTGGCTCGTGACGCGGTACGGGGATGCCCGGCAGGCGCTCGCGGACGCGCGGCTCTCCAAGGATCCGGCGAACCACGCGGGGTCCGCCGCCGCCAAGGGGAAGACGGGGATCCCGGGGGAGCGCAAGGCGGAGCTGATGACGCATCTGCTCAACATCGACCCGCCGGACCACACCCGGCTGCGCCGGCTCGTCTCCAAGGCGTTCACCCCGCGCCGGGTCGCGGAGTTCGCGCCCCGGGTGCAGGCGCTCACCGACCGGCTGATCGACGACTTCGTCGAGAAGGGGGAGGCGGACCTCATCCATGACTTCGCCTTCCCGCTCCCCATCTACGCCATCTGCGATCTGCTCGGCGTCCCGCGCGAGGACCAGGACGACTTCCGGGACTGGGCGGGCATGATGATCCGCCACGGCGGCGGGCCGCGCGGCGGGGTGGCCCGGTCGGTGAAGAAGATGCGCGGCTATCTCGCCGAACTCATCCACCGGAAGAGGGAGAACCCGGGCGACGACCTGATCTCCGGGCTGATCCGGGCCAGCGACCACGGCGAGCACCTCACCGAGAACGAGGCCGCGGCGATGGCGTTCATCCTGCTCTTCGCCGGGTTCGAGACGACGGTCAACCTCATCGGGAACGGTACGTACGCCCTGCTGCGCCATCCCGGGCAGCGCGCCCGGCTGGAAGCGTCCCTGGCGGCGGGGGAGAGCGGGCTGCTGGCCACCGGGATCGAGGAACTGCTGCGGTTCGACGGGCCGGTGGAGCTGGCGACCTGGCGGTACGCCACCGAGGCGCTGACGCTCGGCGGGCAGGAGATCGCGGCCGGCGACCCGGTGCTGGTGGTGCTGGCGGCGGCGGACCGGGACCCGGAGCGGTTCGCGGATCCGGACGCGCTCGACCTGTCACGGAGTGACAATCAGCATCTCGGCTACGGTCACGGAATCCACTACTGCCTGGGAGCACCGCTGGCCCGGCTGGAGGGGCAGGCCGCCGTCGCCACGCTGCTCAAGCGCCTCCCCGGCCTGCGACTTGCGACGGAACCTGCTGATCTGCGCTGGCGTGGCGGGCTCATCATGCGGGGACTGCGCACGCTGCCCGTGGAGTTCGAGCCGGGGCGCCGACTCGGCGAAGGTGACACGCAGTCACCTCTGTGACTTTCGCGTGATCTGCGCTGCATCGACTTGTGACATGCGTTCGAGTGCCGCTAGGTTCACGGTTCGACGCGTCGGCCGGCCGTTCACCGTTGGCCCGTCCGTCACTCGCGCAACAGCTTCGGGCTCATGTGCTCGTGCGGCAGCGTCACGCGCCTGCGCGCACACCAGCCCGATGCTCCTCAGTTCCTGCTTGTCAGTCGCACGGAAGGCAAACTCCATGGGCTCCGCGAACGGCAGACACCGCCGCCCTCGTCAGGCACCCGCCATCGTCGTCGCCGCAGGGGTGACCGGATCGGCCATCGCCCTTCCGCTCCTCGGCGCGGCCGGCGCGCACGCGGCCGACGCCACCACCTGGGACCGGGTCGCGGAGTGCGAGAGCGGCGGCATGTGGAGTGCCGACCTCGGCAACGGCTACTACGGGGGGCTCCAGTTCTCACAGGAGACCTGGTCGTCGTACGGCGGCACCGCCTACGCGGCGCGGGCCGACCTCGCCAGCCGTTCGCAGCAGATAGCCGTCGCGGAGAAGGTCCTGGCCGACAAGGGCCCGCAGGCGTGGCCGAGCTGCGCGGTGATCTCGGGCCTCGCGGTGGACGGCAGCCTGCCCGGCGTCGACCCCGGTACGGCTCCCTCCGCCGACCCCACCCAGAGCCCGACGACCACGCCGACGGGCGAAGCGGACGAAAAGGGTGAAGCGGAAGAGTCCGGTGACAGGGGCTCAACTGGTGCGACTGGTAAGCCCGGCAGCACCGGTAAGGATCAGGAGAGCGGCAAGGCGGGGGGTGGCAGTGCGGCGCCCGGCCCCTCGGCCGGGTCCTCCGCCCCGCCCGCCACCGGCGGGACGGGGAAGACCGGGGAGGCGGCCGGGAAGGCCGGTACTCCCGGCGGCTCCGACGCCTCCCGGTCCTCCACTCCCGACCGCTCCAGCGGCGGCAAGCACCGGGGCGCCCCGGCCCCCGAGGAGACCGGCACGGTGGGTGGGGGCGGCCCGCGTGAGTCCGGCCGGCACGCCTCGCGGGGCGAGGGCGAGGCGCGGGACGGCGGCGCGGTCACCCGGGGCGGGTACACCGTGCAGCCCGGCGACAGCCTCTGGGCGATCGCCGACGCGCAGGGGATCCCCCAGGGCTGGACCGGTCTGTACGAGGCCAACAGGGATGTTCTGGGCTCCGACCCGGACCTGATCCTGCCTGGCCAGAACCTCGATCTCGATCTGGGGCGGGGTGCGGGGGACGAGGTCGGCGAGTCCGGCGACAAGGCCGCCGGGCAGGGTGCCGACGCGCCTGCCGCCAACTGATCGAACGCGGCAAAACACCTCAAAAACGAGGGCAGTTCAGAGGCCTATGTCCACTTATGCGTAAGTGAGACATGGGTCTCTTTGCTTCAACGGGCGCCCGGCGGTCGCCTGCTCGACGAAGATCCCCTCCGACCTGCGGAAACGCCCCGTCAGGACAAGGCGATAAGCGCTGATTGAGGCGCTATGTCCGTCTTTGAATGTCGGGGCTGCCTCTGCTTACGGTCTAAGCCGCTCGCACCGCGGGCCCCGTCGACCGTCACGCCGAATCCTGCCGTCGGTCGGAGGGAACAGACGCGTAAGCGCCGTAGGCAGGAGCGGGGGACCCAGGTAGGCCGCCGGGTCCGCACGGCCTCGTCGACGTCCACGACGGAGACGGGAACGTACGGGACCGGCTAGGGGTGAAGCCGCGCGCAAGGTCGCGCGGCCGGGCAACTCATCAGCCCGAACCCGACAGCTCACCTCGTAGGCGTCGGTGAGGAGATTCGTTCCATGCTGCTGAACAGCAAGGGCAAGCACCGCCGCCCGTCCAAGGCCACCCGTCTCGCCACCCTGGCCGGTGTCACCGGTGCCGCCGTGGCCGTCCCGCTGATGGGTGCCACCAACGCCTCCGCCGCCTCCGTCGCCACCTGGGACGCCGTCGCCCAGTGCGAGTCCGGTGGCAACTGGTCCATCAACACCGGCAACGGCTACTACGGCGGGCTGCAGTTCTCGCAGTCCAGCTGGGCCGCCGCCGGCGGTACGCAGTACGCCCCGCGCGCCGACCTGGCCACCAAGGGCCAGCAGATCGCCACCGCCGAGCGCCTCCTCGCCATGCAGGGCCCGGGCGCCTGGGCCTGTGCCGGTGCCGGTGGCCTCACCAACGACGGCGTGGACCCGGGCGTGAGCACCGGCTCCGGCCAGTCCGCCGCCAAGCCCCAGAAGAAGGCGCAGCCCGAGCGCAAGGCCGAGCAGCCCACCACGCGCAGCGAGCAGCGCACCGCCCCGGCCGCCCCCAAGGCCGAGTCCAAGAAGACCGTCACCACCCCGACCGGCAAGAAGGTCAAGAAGGGCGACGGCGAGTACAAGGTCGTGGCCGGTGACACCCTGAGCAAGATCGCTCAGAAGGAGGGCGTCAAGGGCGGCTGGAGCAAGCTCTTCAAGCTCAACGACGACATCGTCCAGGACGCGGACCTGATCTACCCGGGTCAGCAGCTGCACCTGAAGTAGCAGTCGCGTCTCCTCCCCTGGGGGAGGGGGTCCGGCGGCACCCTCCCTCGCACGGCTCCCCGGCCCGGCGCGCTACTCCCCCCGTGCGCGCCGGGCCGGGGCATGTCCGCGTAAGGGGGCCTCTGTCCGAGGCGCCCGCCCCGGTCCCTGAGGGGGATTCGTTCACCTCTTGTCGGCAGCCCTTGTTACCGGCCAGTAGATTTCTGGAGTTTTGTCCCGTCATGCGGGTCCTTGGGTCCTTTTTCGTCCCAGGAGGCGGGCGGTCGGCCGACTGACGCGGCCGGGCCGGTTAGGCTCGTGTCGCAAGGCCACAGTGACCCTGCACAACCAGTGTCATATCCCAGAAGGAGATGCCTCGTGCCGTCCATCGACGTCGTCGTAGCCAGGGAAATCCTCGACTCCCGGGGCAACCCCACCGTCGAGGTCGAGGTCGGCCTCGACGACGGCAGCACCGGCCGTGCTGCTGTTCCGTCCGGCGCCTCCACCGGTGCCTTCGAGGCCATCGAGCTTCGCGACGGTGACCCCAACCGCTACCTGGGCAAGGGCGTCGAGAAGGCCGTCCTCGCCGTCATCGAGCAGATCGGCCCGGAGCTGGTCGGCTACGACGCCACCGAGCAGCGCCTCATCGACCAGGCGATGTTCGACCTGGACGCCACCGAGAACAAGGCCTCGCTCGGCGCGAACGCCATCCTCGGTGTCTCGCTCGCCGTCGCCCACGCCGCCTCCGAGGCGTCCGACCTGCCGCTCTTCCGCTACCTCGGCGGGCCGAACGCGCACCTGCTGCCCGTTCCGATGATGAACATCCTGAACGGCGGCTCGCACGCCGACTCCAACGTGGACATCCAGGAGTTCATGATCGCGCCGATCGGCGCGGAGTCCTTCTCCGAGGCCCTGCGCTGGGGCGCGGAGGTCTACCACACGCTGAAGAAGGTCCTCAAGACCAAGGGCCTGTCCACCGGACTCGGTGACGAGGGCGGCTTCGCCCCGAACCTGGAGTCCAACCGCGCCGCCCTGGACCTCATCGTCGAGGCCATCAAGGAGGCCGGTTACGTCCCGGGCCGCGACATCGCGCTCGCGCTCGACGTCGCCGCGTCCGAGTTCTACAAGGACGGCGTCTACGAGTTCGAGGGCAAGTCCCGCTCGGCCGCCGAGATGACCGAGTACTACGAGGAGCTGGTCTCCGCGTACCCGCTGGTCTCCATCGAGGACCCGCTGTACGAGGACGACTGGGCCGGCTGGAAGGTCATCACCGACCGTATCGGCGCCAAGGTGCAGATCGTCGGCGACGACCTCTTCGTCACCAACCCGGAGCGGCTGGCCCGTGGCATCGAGGAGGGCTCCGCCAACGCCCTGCTCGTCAAGGTCAACCAGATCGGTTCGCTGACCGAGACCCTGGACGCCGTCGAGCTGGCCCAGCGCAACGGCTTCAAGTGCATGATGTCGCACCGCTCCGGCGAGACCGAGGACGTCACCATCGCCGACCTCGCCGTCGCCGTGAACTGCGGCCAGATCAAGACCGGCGCCCCGGCCCGCTCGGACCGCGTCGCCAAGTACAACCAGCTGCTGCGCATCGAGGAGATCCTCGACGACGCCGCCGTGTACGCGGGCCGCTCCGCCTTCCCGCGCTTCAAGGGCTGACCCGTAGCCGCGAGCGTGCGCCGACCGGCTCCCGGGCCGGCTCCCAGGGCTGACCCGTAGCCGTAAGACGGCAGCCTCCGTCCGTCCCCGTACCCGGTCCCGTACCGTGTGCGGGGACGGACGTGCGTGACGGGGAGGCGGGAGACATGGCCGGGAAGGACCGCGAGCGGTTCTCCACCTCGACCAGGCTGCGGCTGCTCGGCGAGCAGACCGCCGCCCGCGTCTACCGCTCCCAGAACCGCCGCCAGGCCCGTCGCTCCCGGCTGACCGGCCGGGCCGCCTTCCTGGCGCTGGTGGTCTGCTCCCTGGTGGTCGCGCTCGCCTACCCGATGCGTCAGTACGTCTCCCAGCGCGACGAGATCGCCGGGCAGGAGCAGCTCGCCCGGGAGGCGCAGGCGCGCACCGAGGAGCTGCGGGACGAGAAGGCGCGGCTCCAGGACGACGCCTACATCATGCGACTGGCCCGCCAGCACCTCCACTACGTCCTCCCCGGGGAGACCGGCTTCACGGTGGCCGACCCCGACGCGGCCGAGGACCGCCGCGGGGAGCCGGGCGCCGGCCACCGCCCCTGGCACTCCAACCTCTGGGGCGGCGTGGACGACGCCGACCGTGAGGACCGCGACTGACCACGCACCGACCGCACGCACCCCACTCCACCCCACCCCCTCCGACGAGCTTCCGAGCAGAACCAAGGCAGGCATGGAAACGCCCCCTCCGCAGACCGAGTCCACCAAGCCCACCGACGCGGACATCGCCGCGTTCCAGCAGCAGCTCGGCCGTCCGCCGCGCGGCCTGCGCGCCATCGCGCACCGCTGCCCGTGCGGCAACCCGGACGTGGTGGAGACCCAGCCCCGTCTGGAGGACGGCACGCCGTTCCCGACGACGTACTACCTGACCTGCCCCCGGGCGGCCTCGGCGATCGGCACGCTGGAGGCGAACGGGGTCATGAAGGAGATGACGGCCCGTCTGGAGACCGACCCGGAGCTGGCCGCCGCCTACCGGGCCGCGCACGAGGACTACATCACCCGCCGCGACGCCATCGAGGTGCTGGAGGGCTTCCCCAGCGCGGGCGGCATGCCGGACCGGGTGAAGTGCCTGCACGTCCTGGTCGGCCACTCGCTGGCCGCCGGGCCCGGGGTGAACCCGCTGGGCGACGAGGCCATCGCGATGCTGCCGGAGTGGTGGGCCAAGGGCCCGTGCGTCACACCGTGCGCGCCGAAGGCCGAGGACGGCTGGACGGTGGACGAGGGCGACGGGGGCCACTTCGCCTTCCGCCCGCTCGACGGCCCCGCCGAAGGGCAGGGCGCATGACCCGGGTCGCCGCCGTCGACTGCGGTACGAACTCCATCCGGCTCCTCGTCGCCGACGCGGACCCCGCCACCGGCTCCTTCACCGAGCTGGACCGGCGGATGACGATCGTCCGCCTCGGCCAGGGCGTCGACCGGACCGGTCGGCTCGCGCCCGAGGCGCTGGAGCGCACGTTCGCGGCCTGCCGCGCGTACGCCGCCGTGATCGAGGAGCTGGGCGCCGAACGCGTCCGCTTCGTCGCCACCTCCGCCTCGCGCGACGCCGAGAACAGCGCCGACTTCGTGGCCGGGGTCCGGGACATCCTGGGCGTCGAGCCCGAGGTGGTCACCGGCGACCAGGAGGCGCAGCTCTCCTTCGACGGCGCCACCAAGGAACTGACCGGCGATCACCTGGCGCAGCCCTATCTGGTCGTCGACATCGGCGGCGGCTCCACCGAGTTCGTGCTCGGCTCGGACGCGGTGGCGGCGGCGCGGTCCGTCGACATCGGCTGCGTACGGATGACGGAGCGCCACCTCGTCGAGGACGGCACCGTCGTGGACCCGCCCACGCACGACCGGGTCGCCGCCATCCGCAAGGACGTCGAAGCCGCCCTGGACGTGGCCGCCGCGACCGTACCCCTGACCGAGGCGGCCACCCTCGTCGGTCTGGCGGGCACGGTCACCACGATCGCCGGGATCGCGCTGGAGCTGGAGGCGTACGACTCCGAGGCCATCCACCACTCCCGCGTCTCCCGCGGCCAGGTCCGCGCGATCACCGAGCGCCTCCTCCAGTCCTCCCACGAGGAACGCGCCGCGATCCCCGTCATGCATCCCGGCCGCGTCGACGTGATCGCCGCAGGTGCCCTCGTCCTGCTCGCCGTGATGGAACGGACGGGCGCCCACGAGGTCGTCGTCAGCGAGCACGACATCCTGGACGGGATCGCCTGGAGCGCCGCGTAACAGCCCGCAGGGGCAGGGGAGCGTACGACGTGGGGGGCGGTGTGCCGCGCGGGGCCGTCGAGCGGATGGAACGCCATCAGGTGGCCGTCTATCTCGCGGCGATGGCCCTCGGCGCCCTGCTCGGTCTCGCGGCGCCTTCTCTCGGACCGGGGCTGGAGCACCTGATCAACCCGGTCCTCGGCGCGCTGCTGTTCGTGACCTTCCTCCAGGTCCCGGCTGCCGAGCTGCTGCGGTCGTCGCGGGACGGGCCGTTCCTCTCCGCCGCGCTGGTGGTGAACTTCCTCGTGGTGCCGCTCGTGGTCGCCGCGATGTTCACGTTCCTGCCCGCCGACCGGGCGGTGCGGCTCGGAGTGCTGCTCGTGCTGCTGTGCCCGTGCGTCGACTACGTGATCGTCTTCAGCGGTCTCGCCGGGGGGTCGGCCCGTCGGCTGCTCGCCGCGACCCCGCTGCTGCTGGTCGCGCAGATGGTGCTGCTGCCGGTGTTCCTGTACGCGTTCCTCGGGTCGGGGCTGGGCGACATCGTGGAGGCGGGGCCGTTCCTGGAGGCGTTCGCCTTCCTCATCGTCATCCCGCTCGCGCTGGCCTGGGCGCTCCAGGCCTGGGCGGAGCGCCGGGAGGGCGGGCGGCGGGTGTCGGAGGCGGCCACGACGACGATGGTCCCGCTGATGGCCGCGACCCTGCTGGTGGTCGTCGCCTCCCAGGTGCCGAAGGTGGGCGGGAACCTCGCCGGTGTCGCCGCCGTCGTCCCCTTCTACGCCGCCTTCCTGGTGGTGATGGCCTTCGCCGGAAAGGCGGTGGCCCGGGCCTTCCGGCTGGACGCGCCCGGGGGGCGGGCCGTGGTCTTCAGCGGGGCGACGCGCAACTCCCTCGTGGTGCTGCCCCTCGCGCTCTCCCTGCCCGACGCCTATGCGATCGCCGCCGTCGTCGTGGTCACGCAGACCCTCGTCGAGGTCGTCGGCATGGTGCTCTGCGTGCGGGCCGTGCCCCGGCTGTTGCCCTCTTCCCCGGGGCCCTGAGCTTTCGCCCCGGCCCCTTCGCCGTCACGGACGCGCGGCACGGAACCCGTGCCCGCTCCCCGGCCAGGTCCGGGTCCGCCCCCGGGCCGTCGGTGTCGCCCCTGGGGTGCCGCGGGCACCGGGCAGCGGTCGCTGGGGCTGCTCGGAAGCGCTTCCGAGCGCACCTTTGAGCTGGGGAAAGGCCTCCGGGAGGAGGGTGCGGACAGCGCACTGCGCCGAAGTTCGTGAACTTCTTCACAAGGAATTCGGTCCTCTGCGGTGCCGTCCGGGCCCGCAAGGGCCGTCCGGGCCGTATGCAAGCCCCTGCGGCAGGCGTTCGGGCGCGTTGCGGGGGTGTTGCGCGGGTGCGGAGAGAGGCGGCGCTACGGCCCGTCGGGAGGGCCAAGGGCCAGCTCACAGGGGGTCAGGAACGATTCCCGGGCCGCCGCGGTTCCCTTTCGGGCCCATGACCTCGGTCACGCGGGCGGCGAAGTGTAGCAGAGGGTGGCTCAATCCTTGTGAAGGGGCTCACGAGCACCCCCCTGGGGCGGGGTGGATACTCGATGGCATGAGCACCACGGAGCGTCCCAGGATCCTCGTTGTAGGCGGTGGGTACGTAGGCCTGTACGCAGCTCGTCGCATTCTGAAGAAGATGCGGTACGGGGAGGCGACCGTCACGGTCGTCGACCCGCGGTCGTACATGACGTACCAGCCCTTCCTCCCCGAAGCTGCCGCAGGCAGCATCTCGCCTCGGCATGTCGTCGTCCCGCTGCGACGCGTGCTGCCCAAGGCTGAGGTTCTCACCGGTCGGGTCACGACCATCGACCAGGACCGCAAGGTCGCCACGGTCGCGCCGCTCGTCGGCGAGGCCTACGAGCTGCCCTTCGACTACCTGGTCATCGCGATGGGCGCGGTCTCCCGTACCTTCCCGATCCCCGGCCTCGCCGAGCAGGGCATCGGGATGAAGGGCATCGAGGAAGCGATCGGCCTGCGCAACCACGTCCTGGAGCAGCTGGACAAGGCCGACTCCACGACCGACGAGAACGTCCGCCGCAGGGCGCTGACGTTCGTCTTCGTGGGCGGCGGCTTCGCCGGCGCGGAGACCATCGGCGAGGTCGAGGACATGGCCCGCGACGCGGCGAAGTACTACACCAACGTGAAGCGCGAGGACATGCGCTTCATCCTGGTCGACGCCGCCGACAAGATCCTGCCCGAGGTCGGCCCGAAGCTGGGCACCTACGGCAAGGAGCACCTGGAGAGCCGCGGTGTGGAGATCTACCTCTCCACTTCCATGGACTCCTGCGTCGACGGCCACGTGGTGCTCAAGAACGGCCTGGAGGTCGACTCCAACACCATCGTGTGGACCGCCGGTGTGAAGCCGAACCCGGCGCTCGCCCGCTTCGGCCTGCCGCTCGGCCCCCGCGGCCACGTGGACACCTCCGAGAAGCTCCAGGTGCAGGGCACCGACTACATCTGGGCCGCGGGCGACAACGCCCAGGTACCGGACATGGTCGGCCGCCGCGCCGGCAACCCGAACGCCTGGTGCCCGCCCAACGCCCAGCACGCGCTGCGGCAGGCGAAGGTCCTCGGCGACAACGTGATCTCCGGCATGCGGGGCTTCCCGCAGAAGGAGTACAGCCACGCCAACAAGGGCGCGGTGGCGGGTCTCGGCCTGCACAAGGGCGTCGCGATGATCGTCATGGGCAAGGTGAAGATCAAGCTCAAGGGCCGTCTCGCCTGGTACATGCACCGCGGCTACCACGGCATGGCGATGCCGACCTGGAACCGTAAGATCCGGATCTTCGCAGACTGGACGCTGGCGATGTTCCTCAAGCGCGAGGTCGTCTCGCTCGGCGCCATGGAGACGCCGCGCGAGGAGTTCTACGAGGCCGCCAAGCCGGCCCCGGCTCCGGTCGCCGCCGCCAAGTCCGAGGGTGAGAAGGCCAAGGCCTCCTGACCCCCGGGCGACCGCTCCGCGAGGAGCGCGCCCGTACGACGCCCGAAGGGGCCGTCCGCCATCCGTGGTGCGGACGGCCCCTTCGGCGTGTCCACGGCCCTGTCCGCCGCGTGTTTTGCCCTTTCGTTGCCCGGTGGCGGGATGACGGAGCGTGGCGGGGGAGTTGACGGAGAAGTACGGCGTACTGGCACCGGAGCGCGTGACGGCGAACCATGAGTACGTACGTACGCAGTGAGCTCGTTGTGTTTGTCGGGGAAACACCACCACGGAGGTGTGCGTCATGGCACGCGCCGCATCGCGGCTGACCGCTCTCGCCGAAGAGTTGCTCTCGGAACCGCTACCGGTCCGCGTCAGGGCCTGGGACGGCAGCGAATCGGGCCCGCCCGGCGCCCCCGTCCTGGTGATCCGCCACCGCCGTGCCCTGCGCAGATTCCTGTGGAAGCCGGGCGAACTGGGCCTGGCACGAGCCTGGGTGGCCGGGGAGATCGACGTCGAGGGCGATCTGTACGAGCTCCTCGACCGGCTGGCCGGGCTCCTGTGGGACCGGGGCGCCGACGCCAAGGACGCCGTCCACCCGGTCCGCGACCCCGCCGTACGGGCCTTCGTCGCCGGTCTCCTCAGGCTGGCCGGGCCCTGGCCGCCGCCCGCCCCGCCCGTCGAGGAGGTCCGCCGCCGCACCGGCCCGCTGCACACCAAGCGGCGCGACAAGGCGGCCATCAGCCACCACTACGACGTGGGCAACGACTTCTACGCCCTCGTCCTCGGCCCCTCCATGGTCTACTCCTGCGCCTACTGGGAGGACGGCGGGACCCTGGAGGAGGCCCAGCGCGACAAGCTCGACCTGGTCTGCCGCAAGCTCGCCCTGAAGGAGGGGGACCGCCTCCTGGACGTCGGCTGCGGCTGGGGCTCGATGGCCATCCACGCCGCCCGCGAGTACGGGGCGCAGGTCACCGGCATCACCCTCTCCCGGGAGCAGGCCGCCCACGCCCGCAAGCGCATCGCCGAGGAGGGGCTCACCGACCGGATCGAGATCCGCGTGCAGGACTACCGGGACGTCGCCGACGGACCGTACGACGCGATCTCCTCGATCGGCATGGCCGAACACGTCGGCTCGGTCCGCTACCGCGAGTACGCCGACGTCCTCTTCGCCCTCCTCAAGCCCGGCGGGCGGCTGCTGAACCACCAGATCGCCCGGCGCCCGGAGAAGGACGAGGACGCCTACCGCATCGACGAGTTCATCGACTCCTACGTCTTCCCCGACGGGGAACTCGCCCCGCTCGGCAGGACCCTCTCCCTCCTGGAGGAGGCGGGGTTCGAGGCGCGGGACGTCCAGGCGCTGCGCGAGCACTACGCGCTGACCCTGCGCCGCTGGGTGGCCAACCTGGAGCGCCACTGGGAAGAGGCCGTACGGGTCACCTCGCCGGGCCGGGCCAGGGTCTGGCGGCTCTACATGGCCGCCTCCGCGCTCTCCTTCGAGCACAACAGGATCGGCGTCAACCAGATCCTGGCGGTGCGCCCGCAGGACGGCGGCTCCGCCCGCCTGCCGCTGCGCTCCCGTGCCTGGACGGAGAAGCCGGGGGAGACGGAGAAGGCGGAGAAGCCGGGCGGCTGACCCGTACGCGTACGCCTGACGTGCGCGCGTCCGACGCACGTACGCCTCCGGTACGCGCGAGGGGCCGGTGCACCGCTCTCCAGCGGTGCACCGGCCCCTCGCCGTCCCTGCGTCCCGGCCTCCCCGGGTCCCGGCTACTCCGTCTTGATCGCCGTCAGCATGTTGAGCCTGGCGGCGCTGCGGGCGGGCCACAGCGAGGCGAGGACGCCCACCAGGCCGGCCAGGGCCAGGAAGACCGCGAGGCGGTCCCACGGGATGACCAGGGCGTAGCCGGGGATGTCGTCGGCCAGGGTCTGGCCGATCGCCCAGCCGAGGAAGACCCCGAGCCCGACGCCGATCACCGCGCCGAAGACCGAGATGACGACGGCCTCCAGACGGATCATCCGCTTCACCCGGCGGCGGTCGAGACCGATCGCCCGCAGCATGCCGATCTCCTGCTGGCGCTCGAACACCGACATCGCGAGGGTGTTGACGACCCCGAGGACCGCGATCAGCAGGGCCATGGCGAGCAGCCCGTACATGATGTTCAGCGCGGTGTTCACGAAGCCGCCGAACAGGTCACGGATGTCCTGGCGGTCCATGACGCTCATCGCCGGGTTGTCACCGAGCGCGTCCACGATGGACCGCTCGTTGGCCTTGCTCGCGCCGCCGTCCGTCTTGATCCAGATCTCGCGGATCTCGGGGCGGGAGGAGGCGCTGTGCTGGTCCGCCAGCTCCTTGGGGATCACGAAGGTCGACAGGAAGTCGTTCTCCCGGTAGACCGCTCCGATCGTGATCTCGCCCTTCTTGTCGTCGTCGAACTTCACCGGGAGGGTGTCGCCGGTCTTCCAGCCGTTCGACTTCGCGGTCTTGGCGCCGACGGCGACCTGGCCGTCCTTGAGCGAGGCGAGCGAACCGGAGACGGTGTCCAGCGAGAAGACCTTCTCCACATCACCCGGGTTGACGCCGGAGGCGGACTGGAACTCCCCGTCGACCTCGAACCAGGCCGCCTGCTGCGGGGAGATCGCCACGACGCCGTCGGCCTTCGACAGGGCGGTCAGCGCCGACTCGTCGAGCGAGTCCCCACTGGCCATCGTGACCATGTAGTCGGCCTTGATGTTGTCCGTGGTCATCTTGTCGATGGCCTGGCCGAGGGTGACACCGAGCACCGAGATGCCGGTGACCAGGGTCAGCCCGATCGCCAGGGCGGAGGCGGTGGCTCCGGTACGCCGCGGGTTGCGGACCGCGTTCTGCGAGGCCAGCTTCCCGGAGACGCCGAACAGCTTCTTCAGCAGCGGCCGTACCAGGGCGACGACCGGGCGGGAGAGCAGCGGGATCAGGATGATCACGCCGATCAGGGCGAGGAAGGCGCCCGCCGCGACCAGGTAGCGGCCGTTCGTCCCGCCGGTGCCCGCACCGGCGACGATGCCCACGGCACCGACCAGGGCGATGAAGCCGCCGATCGAGTTCCGTACGACGAGGGACTTGACGGTGGCGGTGGCGTGCACGCTGCTCATCGCCGCGACGGGGGCGATCTTCGCGGCCCGGCGGGCGGGCAGCCAGGCGGCCAGGACGGTGATCAGGATGCCGACGGCGAAGGCGGAGACGACCGCGGTGGTCGAGACGACCATCGGGCCGGCCGGGATCTTGCCGCCGAGGAGCCCCATCGCGGAGCGCAGCCCGGAGGCGAGGCCGAGGCCGAGGAGGAAGCCGATGACGGAGGCGAGCGCGCCGACGACGGCGGCCTCGATCAGCACGGAGCGCTTGACCTGGCGGCGGGAGGCGCCGATCGCCCGCATCAGGGCCAGCTCACGGGTGCGCTGGGCTACCAGCATGGTGAAGGTGTTGGCGATGAGGAAGACGCCGACGAAGAGGGCGATGCCCGCGAAGGCCAGCAGCATGGCGTTGAGGCTGCTGAGCCCGCTCTCGATCTGCCGGGCCTGCTCGTCCGCGAGGGCCTTGCCGGTCTGGGCGGTGGCCTCCTTCGGCAGCAGCGGCGTGATCGCGTCCAGCAGCTTCTGGTCGGAGGCGCCCGCAGCGGCGGCCACGGTGGCGTTCTGGAAGACGCCGGGCTTCAGGTAGAGCTTCTGGGCAGTAGCGGTGTCGAACAGCACGAGGCTGCCGCCCGCGTTGACCGCGCCGTCCTCGGTGGTGAAGACACCGGAGAGGGTGTACTCCTTCACCGGGCCGTTGGTGGCCACCCGCACCGGGTCGCCCACGCGGTACTTGCCCTTGGACGCGGTGTCCTGGTCGAGCGCGATCTGACCGGCCTTCACCGGGCCGCTGCCCTGGGTGAAGTCGTACGCGAAGTCCTTGCCGTCCTTGTCGGGGGCGAAGTTGCCGCCGGTGTTGGACCAGCCGTTGCCGATGAGCTTGCCGTCGGGGTCGGCCACCCCGGCGAAGCCGCTGACCCGGCCGGTGACCGTGGCCACGCCGTCCACGGAGCGGATCTTGTCCAGGGTCGCGGCGTCGAGGCCGGGGGTCTTGTCGTCGCGCCCGCCGGCGTAGGTCTCCACGGCGACGGCGACGTCGTCGTAGCTCTTGGCGGACTGGTTGCGGAAGGCGTTGCCGAGGGTGTCGGTGAAGACGAGGGTGCCGGAGACGAACGCTACGCCGAGCATGACGGCGAGCACGGTCATCAGCAGCCTGGCCTTGTGCGCGAGCACATTGCGCAGGGCGGTACGGAGCATGTCTGTGTGTCCTGGGATGGGTGCCGGAAGGGGGACGTGGAGCGCGGCGGGCGGGGCCTCGGTGCGGCGGCCCGCCCGGGTCAGCTCGTGCGGCCCTTCGCGTCGAACGCCTTCATCCGGTCGAGGACCCGGTCGGCGGTCGGCTGGATCATCTGGTCGACGACCGCGCCGTCTGCGAGGAAGATCACCCGGTCCGCGTAGGAGGCGGCCACCGGGTCGTGGGTCACCATCACCACGGTCTGGCCCAGCTCGCGCACCGAGTTGCGCAGGAAGCCCAGGACCTCGGCGCCGGAGCGGGAGTCCAGGTTCCCGGTCGGCTCGTCACCGAAGATGATCTCGGGCCGCGAGGCCAGGGCGCGGGCCACGGCGACGCGCTGCTGCTGACCGCCCGACAGCTCGGTGGGCCGGTGCTTGAGCCGCTCCGAGAGCCCCACCATGTCGATGACCTTCTGGAGCCACGCGGCGTCGGGCTTACGGCCCGCGATGTCCATCGGCAGGGTGATGTTCTCCAGCGCGGTCAGCGTCGGCAGCAGGTTGAAGGCCTGGAAGATGAAACCGATCTTGTCCCGGCGCAACTGCGTGAGCTGCTTGTCCTTCAGCGTGGACAGCTCGGTCTCGCCGATGCGCACCGACCCGCTGCTGAAGCTGTCGAGACCGGCCACACAGTGCATCAGCGTCGACTTGCCGGAGCCCGAGGGGCCCATGATCGCGGTGAACTCGCCCTGCGGGAAGTCCACGGTCACCCGGTCCAGGGCGACGACCTGGGTCTCACCCTCGCCGTATACCTTCGACAGCTCCGTGGCGCGGGCTGCCACCGTGGTGGCGCGGTGAGCGGTGGGAGTGGTGGTCACAGGGACGCTCCTGGTTGGGGTGATGCGGATGCATACGGGGGTGACGCGGCCCGCGCTGACGGCGGTGCCTTGAGGGACTACTCCATCGTCACGTCCCGACGGCCCCCGGTCGTCACTCCCTATGCCCGTTCCCGTGGCCCTCTTGAGTCGCATCACCGGGGTGGAGGGGTCCTCCTCGGGTATGACACCGACCCCGACGCTTCATCCGAGGGGCGGTCCGATGACTCAGGGTGACCTCCGTCGGCGGGCCGCGAGGACGCCCGGAGAGGCGGAGCGGGCGGCTTCCCCGCCGGCCCGGAACCCTGGGGTGGCGGACCCCCTGGCGAAGCATGGCGCGCACCTGGCGCGTTGGGCCGTACGGGTGCGGCGACTTTCCGTCAATCCCGTACAGCCTGTTGCCGACCGGTAACCGGTGTGGGTGCGTGGTGAGACCGCACCCGTGTGCTGACGGCCCCTCAAGCGGTCAATAAAATAGGACAACATCGCGCCACTATTCCGCTGATCGGGGGACGCCCCCGGATAGGGTCGGTTGCCAACGCGGAGCCGCGCGGCACGCCCGGATGGTGGAACGTAGACACGGCGAGCTTAAACCTCGCTGCCCCTCGGGGGCGTGCCGGTTCGAGTCCGGCTCCGGGCACCACCATCCTCACAGGGTGTGACCAGGCGTGACGGGCAGCAGGCGGGTCCGGGCCTCTCCGACCGGGACCGCGTCCGCGCCGCCCTCGGACGGCCTACCGTGATAAAGATCCTCCCCTGGCACTAGGGTGCTTCCTTTGCCTACCCATTACTCTTGTCGCGAGGCCACGCAGTGTGGCCATGGAGGAGTGAGATGAGGAGCAGCAACCCGGTCTTCTCGCGACGGGGGTTCAGCCGCGACAACGGCCACGCGAGCTTCAACGCGGCGCCGCAGGCCGGGGCCGCCACGACGGGAGCCAACCCGTTCGCGCAGGGCACCGCCGCAAACCCGTACGCCACCAACCCCTACGCCCAGGGTGTCCAGCCCGGCGCCCCGGCGCCCGCGCGCACCGACGCGATGACCATCGACGACGTGGTGACGCGTACGGCGATGACGCTCGGCACCGTGATCGTGGCCGCCGCCATCGCCTGGTGGGCCATGCCGGTCGACGAGGGGAACCTCGGCACCGCCTACGGTGTCGCCATCGGCGCCGCGATCATCGGCTTCGTGCTGTCGCTGGTGAACTCGTTCAAGCGTCGGCCCTCGCCGCCGCTGATCCTGACGTACGCCGCCTTCGAGGGTGTCTTCCTCGGCATCGTCAGCAACATCGTCAGCGTCTACGTCGCCCCTGGCGCCGCGATGCAGGCGGTGCTCGGCACGATGGCGGTCTTCGCCGGTGTGCTGATCGCCTACCGCACCGGTCTGATCCGGGTCACGCGCCGCTTCTACGGCTTCGTGATGGCAGCCGCCATCGGCTTCATGCTGCTGATGATGGTCAACATGCTGTTCGCCGTCTTCGGCGGCGGTGACGGACTCGGCTTCCGCAGCGGCACGCTCGGCATCATCTTCGGCATCGTGGCCATCGTGATCGGCGCCTGCATCCTCGCCCTCAACTTCAAGCAGGTCGAGGACGGCATCGCGTACGGCGCTCCGCGCGAAGAGGCGTGGCTGGCCGCCTTCGGCCTCACCGTGACCCTGGTGTGGATCTACATCGAGATGCTGCGCCTGGTCGCCATCCTCAGCGGCGACGACTGACCGACCGCGCAGGACCCGCACCACCCGTAGCACCGGAAGGGCCCGCAGGCATCGCGCCTGCGGGCCCTTCGGCGTGGCTGGGGTGCGTTCCTCTGCCCGAGGCGGGCGGGGGTCGGGGGCCAGGCGGGGGCTGGGCGGGGGCCAGTGGCTCCCGGTGTGCGCCCCTCCCGCCTGGCTTCCGGGCGGGAGGGGCGCGTAGGGTCCGGTGCGTGCTCGATACGACGCCTCTCATCCTGGCCGTGGACCGATTCGCCGACCGGCTGCGTTCGGCCCCGCAGAGCCGCCTCCAGCGCGGAGCGGCCGGCGAGGCGCTGGCCGCGGCCCGCGAACTCGCCGTACGGGCCCAGCGCATCGAGAGCCCCGGCACGGAGCCGCGGATGCTGCCGGACGCCGGGATGTTCGCCGTGGGTGACCAACTCGCCGTCGCCGGGCGGGATCTGGCCGTGGCACTGGAGACGGCCCCGCCCGGAGAGCTGGACGAGGCCGTGCGATACGTCGAGGGGGCGGCGGCGCGGGCTTTCGCGTAGCCGCCGAATCGGGACGAGGGGCCGGGACGACCGGCCGGAGCGGTGACGGGACGGGTCAGAACGAGGCGATGACGCGGTCCGCGAGGATGTAGACGTTCTCCTCGCCGCAGGAGAAGGTCAGCGCGTAGGCGCCCGAGACACCCGAACCGCCCAGCAGCACCGGCTGCCGGCCCGCCCGCAGTGCGTCCGCGAGCCGCTCGGCCGTCTCACGGTGGCCGGGGGTCATGCAGAGCGTGGTGCCGTCGGCGAAGACGTACACGTCGAGCGTCCCCAGCGGGCCCGGCCGCACGTCGGTCAGCTCGGTGGCCAGGTCGGCCAGCTCCTCCAGTCGGCTCACGGTCCGCTCATGGTCCGTGACCACCGGCGTCTGCACCGGGACGAAGTCCGGGTGCGAGGGGTGGCGGCGGCGGGCCGCGGCCAGCTCGGGGGAGTCCTCGGGGTGGTCCGCGATCTCCGGCAGGTCCGTGAAGTCACCGGCGAACTCGCCCGGGAAGTCGGCGGTCTCGTGCTCCGCGAACGTCCGCTCGCTCAGCTCGGCCAACTCCTCCATCGCCTCGGCCGCCTCGATGTCCAGCGACTCCAGGCCGGCGAAGTCGGACTGGCGCGGAAGGTAGAAGGGGGTCTCCTCACCGAGCACGGGCACCCCGCCCAGCAGGGAGGGGGCGTCCGCCGCGTCACGGGCCTCCTGGGCGGCCCAGAAGGCCCGCGCCTCGGCCAGCTCGCGCTCGCGCTCCTCGGCCAGCGCCTCGGTCACGGCCGCGCGTATCTCCTCCGCCGGGGTGGCGGCGTGACGGTTCTGCGGAGGCACCGACGCACCGAGAGCGCGGCCCTCGGCCAGCTCCGTGCGCAGGCCCGCGACCTGCTTGCGCAGCCCGTGAGCGGCATGCAGCGCGGCGGCGCCGACGGCCGTGGCAGCGGCGGTGGTCAGCAACAGGGCAAATGACATGGCGCTCACTGACAACTCCCGGTTTCAATCGATACCCCCGACTTCCTACATCAGCTTGGCCTGTACCCGTACCGGCTGTCAGTGCATTACGTCACGAAATGGACAGGTCTTTCGGTCCTGGGTTTAGCCCCAAAAGGCCGTGACCTGGGGAAACGACTCTCCCCCGGGACGCAGATCACATCCTGGGGGAGATTCGGTCACGGTCGGGGCTCGGTCGGATTCGGACACCCGGTGAGAAGGGAAGCCCGGGCCCGGTGGAGGCCCCCGACGAGACCTCCACCGGGCCGGACCGCAGCCGCTCGTGCTGGTGGTCGCGCTGGGCTTCGCCTGCGCTGCGGGCAGGTGCCGCCCTCGTACCTCGTGCGACCCCTACCCTCCGCTGCGGCTCAGCTCAGCCGCTCGTGCTGGTGGTCGCGCTGGGCTTCGCCTGCGCTGCGGGCAGGTGCCGCACTCGTACCTCGTGCGACCCCTACCCTCCGCTGCGGCTCAGCTCAGCCGCTCGTGCTGGTGGTCGCGCTGCGCTGCGGGCAGGTGCCGCACTCGTGCCTCGTGCGACCCCTACCCTCCGCTGCGGCTCAGCTCAGCCGCTCGATCACCATCGCCATGCCCTGGCCGCCGCCCACGCACATCGTCTCCAGGCCGAACTGCTTGTCGTGGAACTGGAGGCTGTTGATCAGCGTGCCGGTGATGCGGGCGCCGGTCATGCCGAAGGGGTGGCCGACCGCGATCGCGCCGCCGTTGACGTTGACCTTCTCCAGCGGCAGGCCGAGATCCCGGTAGGACGGGATGACCTGGGCGGCGAACGCCTCGTTGATCTCGGCGAGGTCGATGTCGTCGATGGTCAGGCCGGCCCGCTTCAGAGCCTGCTTGCTGGCCTCGACCGGGCCGTAACCCATGATCTCGGGGGAGAGGCCGGAGACGCCGGTGGAGACGATCCGGGCCAGCGGGGTCAGGCCCAGTTCCCGCGCCTTGGTGTCGGACATGATCACCAGGGCGGCGGCGCCGTCGTTGAGCGGGCAGCAGTTGCCCGCGGTGACCAGCCCGTCGGGGCGGAAGACCGGCTTCAGGCCCTGCACGCCCTCCAGGGTGACGCCCGCGCGCGGGCCGTCGTCCTTGGCGACGACCGTGCCGTCCGGGGTGGTGACGGGGGTGATCTCCCGCTCCCAGAAGCCGTTCTTCAGGGCCTCCTCGGCGAGGTTCTGCGACCGTACGCCGAACTCGTCCATCTCCTGGCGGCTGACGCCCTTGAACCGGGCCAGGTTCTCCGCCGTCTGCCCCATCGAGATGTACGCGTCCGGGACGAGGCCGTCCTCGCGCGGGTCGTGCCAGCTCGCACCGGACTCCTCGGCGCGGGCGGCGGTGCGGGCCTCGGCGTCGGCGAAGAGCGGGTTGTGCGTGTCCGGGAGGCTGTCGGAGTTGCCCTTGGTGAAGCGGGACACCATCTCGACGCCCGCCGAGATGAAGACGTCGCCCTCGCCCGCCTTGATCGCGTGCAGCGCCATCCGACTGGTCTGCAGCGAGGAGGAGCAGTAGCGGGTGACCGTACAGCCGGGAAGGTGGTCCATCCCCATCTGTACGGCGATGATGCGGCCGAGGTTGTTGCCCTGCTCGCCACCGGGCAGACCGCAGCCCAGCATCAGGTCGTCGATGTCCTTCGGGTCCAGCTCGGGGACCTTGGCCAGCGCGGTCTGGATGATCGTGGCGGTCAGATCGTCCGCACGCAGGTCCTTGAGGGACCCCTTGAAGGCGCGGCCGATCGGCGAACGGGCGGCAGAGACGATCACGGCTTCGGGCATCACGCGGCTCCATGAGGGCTGGAAAGCTGGGTGGACGAGAGAACTCCTCTGGAAGCTACCCGGGCGTATCGCCCGGGTCACCCGGCAGGCCGTGTGATGAGTGACTCTTTTCTAAGCGCTTGCTCAGGGTGGCCTGCCGGGTCTGCGACGTCCGCGTGGCCCGGCCCCTACGTGTGGCCGTGCGCCGCGTCCGGGTGCGAGGACGGTGCCGGTTCCGTCTGGGTGGAGGCGGGTAGGCGCCGCCGCCTGCGGTGCTTGAGGAGGGCCCAGGGGGCGCGGGCGCCCGTGACCTCCGTACCGGCCTCGCGGGCCGCCTGGGAGGCCGCCTTGGCCACCGGGAGGATGTCCTCGCGGCGCGCGCCGTCCAGCCGGTCCGACTCCGGCCACAGGCCCAGCACCGCACAGAGCGTCGGCAGCACCGCCATCGACGCCGTCGCATACCCCTCGGCGGAGGGGTGGTAGTTGTCCGGCCCGAACAGCTCGCGCGGGTTCGCCGCGAACTCCGGACCCAGCAGGTCGCCCAGCGACACCGTGCGCCCGCCCTGCTCCACCGTCCCGATCGTCTGCGCGGCGGCCAGCTGTCGGCTCACCCGCCGGGCCAGCCAGCGCAGCGGCTGGTAGACCGGTTCGATCGTGCCCAGGTCCGGGCAGGTCCCCACGACCACCTCCGCCCCCGCCGTCCGCAGCCTGCGAACCGCCGTCGTCAGACAGCGCACCGACTGGGTGGCGGGCATCCGGTGGGTGACGTCGTTCGCCCCGATCATGATCACGCAGACGTCCGGGGTCCGGGCCGGGTCCGCCAGCAGCAGCGAGACCTGCCGCTCCAGATCGTCCGACCTGGCCCCCGGCAGGGCCACGTTCCGCAGGTCCACCGGCCGCTCGGACACCGCCGCGAGCCCCGAGGCGAGCAGCGCCCCCGGGGTCTGCCCGGCCCGTCGCACCCCCTGGCCCGCCGCCGTCGAGTCCCCGAGCATCCCGAGCCGCAACGGATCGCTGGGCCCGGCGAACGCCACGCCGTACCGCCCGTCCGCGCTCGGCGGAACCGGTGCCCTGCCGCCGCCCACCTGCCTCTTCGCGAGCTGGACCTCCGCCAGGAACACGCCGACGGCCGCCGCACCGATCAGTCCGATGCCGCCACCGCCGTAGGCCGCGCCCGCCGCGATCCGCCGTGCCACTCTCGCTCTCGACACAGTCCGGTCCACCTCCTCCTCGCCGTACCGCCCTACACCTACCTACCTGCCCCGCGAGGGGCGCCACCCAATCGCACTGTCCGTCCCCGTCTCCGTACGCTCCGTGTCCGACCTTCCTTTCCGGCCTTCTTCTCCCGGGGGCGGAGGGCTTCCGTGCGCATCGTGCGGCCCGTACGCATACTCTGGGCCGGACCATCTCGGAGATCCCGGAGTACACGGTGCAATTCCACGATTCGCTGATCACTCTTGTCGGCAACACCCCGCTGGTGAGGCTGCGCAATGTCACGGCAGGCATCCAGGCGACCGTCCTGGCCAAGGTCGAGTACTTCAACCCCGGCGGGTCGGTGAAGGACCGCATCGCCCTGCGCATGATCGAGGCGGCCGAGCAGAGCGGTGAGCTCCAGCCCGGCGGCACGATCATCGAGCCGACCAGTGGCAACACGGGTGTCGGCCTGGCGATCGTCGCCCAGCAGAAGGGCTACAAGTGCATCTTCGTCTGCCCGGACAAGGTGTCCACGGACAAGATCAACGTGCTGCGCGCGTACGGCGCCGAGGTCGTCGTCTGCCCCAGCGCGGTCGACCCGGAGCACCCGGACTCGTACTACAACGTCTCCGACCGGCTGGTCGCCGAGACGCCGGGGTCCTGGAAGCCTGACCAGTACTCCAACCCGAACAACCCGCGCTCGCACTACGAGACCACCGGTCCCGAGCTGTGGGAGCAGACGGAGGGGAAGATCACCCACTTCGTCGCGGGCGTCGGCACCGGCGGCACGATCACCGGCACCGGGCGCTACCTCAAGGAGATCAGCAACGGCGCCGTCAAGGTCATCGGCACCGACCCGGAGGGCTCGGTCTACTCCGGCGGCTCCGGTCGGCCGTATCTGGTCGAGGGGGTCGGTGAGGACTTCTGGCCCTCCGCCTACGACGCCGAGGTCACCGACGAGATCGTCGCGGTCTCCGACAAGGACACCTTCCAGATGACCCGCCGCCTCGCCAAGGAGGAGGGCCTGCTCGTCGGCGGCTCCTGCGGCATGGCGGTCGTCGGGGCCCTGGAGGTCGCCAAGCGGCTCGGCCCGGACGACGTGGTCGTGGTGCTGCTGCCCGACAGCGGACGCGGCTACCTGAGCAAGATCTTCAACGACGAGTGGATGGCCGACTACGGCTTCCTGGAGGACACCAGCTCCTCCCCGCAGGTCAGCGCCGTGCTGAACTTCAAGGAGGGGCCGCTGCCCTCCCTGGTCCATATGCACCCGGACGAGACGGTCGGCCAGGCGATCGACGTCCTGCGGGAGTACGGCGTCTCCCAGATGCCGATCGTGAAGCCGGGCGCCGGACACCCCGACGTGATGGCCGCCGAGGTCATCGGCTCCGTCGTCGAACGGCAGCTGCTGGACGCCCTGTTCACCCGGCGCGCCTCCCTGACCGACCCGCTGGAGAAGCACATGTCGGCCCCGCTGCCGCAGGTCGGCTCCGGCGAACCGGTCGAGGACCTCATGGCCGCGCTCAGCGGCGCCGACGGTGCCGACGCGGCGATCGTGCTCGTCGAGGGGAAGCCGAAGGGCGTCGTGAGCAGGCAGGACGTGCTCGCGTTCCTCGCGAAGGACGCGGGCGCCGCGAAGGCCTGACCGGCGCTCGGCTCGCAGGCCCGGGCATCGCGGAGGAAGGCCCGGGCTTCGCGAGAACGGTACGAGCACGTCACGTCGGCGCAGCACCCGCTTAACAAGGCTCCGGCACATTGGTGGGTGTCGGCAGGGAGACCAGCCGGCACCCAGAACGGCGACACCGGACTACGGAGCGGCTCCCGGACCTCCACCGTCGCCCGGACGCGGCCATCCGGCCCTGACCCGGACCGCGTCCCTCGCGGGGACCGCCGTCGTCCCGCCCCCCGGGCCACCGGGGGTGCGGCGGCCCCCGCGACACACCTCACCGTGGGGGGGGGGAGGGCGGAGGGGGCGGGGCGGCGACCGTTGTCGTTTCCGTTCGCGTTCTATCTACACGCCTCCCCCCCCTCTCCCCCTCCTCCCCGCCTCTCCT
>NZ_JBWKCM010000002.1:353740-367363 GCF_056436485.1 Streptomyces sp. NPDC043746
CGCCTGTGCCCGCTCCTCTCGCCTCTCCCTACGTTCTCCCCCCCCCCCCGCCCTCCTCTCCCCCCCCCCCCCCCCCCCCCCCCCCCCCCCCCCCCCCCCCCCCCCCCCCCCCCCCCCCCCACGGCTGTTCCCGAGCGCGGGCACGTCCACGGCCCCCTGCCGACCCTCCGCCCACGCCGCTCATTCCTGCCACCCGGATACCGCGCGGCGCCGCTCCCGCTGCCGGAACAGCCTCCCGTGGTGCGCCGCGTGCACCGCGTTCACCCCCACGATCCCCAGCCAGGCCACCACGAGCCCCTCGATACCCGCGTTGACGACCCCGATCGCGGAGAGCGGGACGGCCAGGACGAGCGAGACGACCGCGAACCCGAACCGCTCCCCGAAACCGGCCGTCGCACCCGCCGCCGCCGCAGCGGACGGCGGACGAGTGGCCCCGGGACCCCGGGCAGCCGTCACCTGCTGCTCGGCGAGATGGCGCCGGACCCGGCGGTCCATGGTCGAGTCGAGGCGCTGCTCGACCTTCTCCAGGAAGGAGTCGACGAGCGCCGACTCGTACTCCGGCCCCAGCTCGCCGCGCGCCTGGAGCGTGGCGGCCAGCTCCTTCTTCAGCTCGTGGTCCCGTGCTTCCATACCCGTTACGTTATGAGCGCCGACAGCCCGGAACACGGGGGCTAACCCCCGTATTTCCGGGGGAGGAAGCCGCCCCTCCACTCGCTGCATATGGACATGCAGGAGCCTTCCTGGCTGAATGGATCTGTCGGCGCCGATCAGGGCGCGACAGATCTGGCCACGGGTTGCGGCAACGCACCCGGCAGCCGATCCGGCAGGAGAACGCCCAGCAGGGGGACAGCATGAGTGGGAGCAGCCCCGCCGCGCGGTTGCAGCGGCTCTTCGAGGGGCACCGGCTCACGCCCACCCAGCGGCGCATCGCGCACTGCATGGTCCGCCGGGCGTCCGACGCGCCGTTCCTCTCCAGCGTCGAGCTGGCCGAACTGGCCGGGGTCAGCCAGCCCTCCGTCACCCGGTTCGCCGTCGCCCTCGGCTTCGACGGCTACCCGGCGCTCCGCCGCCACCTGCGCGAGGTCGCCCCTGCGGACGCGGAGCAGGAGGAGGCGGGGGAGACGTACAACGAGTACCAGCAGGCCGTCCGCGCCGAGATCGAGAACCTCCAGCACCTCTGCGACCTGCTCGCCGACCCCCGCCCCGTGGAGCGGGCGGGGCGGTTGCTCGCCGGGTCCCGGCCGCTGCCGGTGCTGGGGCTGCGCGCGGCATCCTCGCAGGCGCGCGGCTTCGGGTACTTCGCCGCCAAGGTCCACCCCGACGTCCGGGTGCTCGACGAGGGCGGCTCCATGCTCCTGGACCGCATCGACTCCGCCCGCCGGGCCGGAGCCACCGCCCTCATGTGCTTCGCGCTGCCCCGCCACCCCAAGGAGTCCGTGGAGGCGCTGGAGTACGCCGGAGCGCGGGGGCTCACCGTCGTGACCGTCGCGGACTCCGCCTTCGCCCCGGTCGCCAAGCACAGCGACCTCCTCCTCCCGGCCGCCATCGGCTCCGGCCTCTCCTTCGACACCGTCTGCGCCCCGATGCTGCTGGGCCGGGTGCTGCTGGAGGCGATGTGCGACGAGCTCCCCGACGCCCAGGCGCGCCTGGAGGAGTTCGACGTACGGGCGGCGGCGCGCGGGCTGTTCCTGGACTGACCGGACCCCGGATTCTCACGCGCCCCTCATCTGCGGCCGCTAGTCTCCCCGCCCGGAACGACCGGGGGACAGGATCGAGCAGAAGGGCACGGACGTGGGGCGTGGAGGGCAGTCGCTGGCGAGGGTGGCCGTGATCGTACGGGCCGGGGCGGCTCCGCTGTGGTGGGCCGGGCTGGTGGCCGCCGCCGCGGGGGCGTTCGTCCCGGGGCTGACCGGGCGCCGGATCGGGCTGCTGGCCGGGGCCGCGCTCTTCATCGTCACGGCTGCCGCGGTGGCCCTGGCACGCGGCCGGCGGTACGCGGAGCTGGCCCGCGGGGCCTCGCGGGCGGGGCGCGGCGACTTCCTCCAGGACCGGGCCGTGACCGTACGGGGGTGGCGGCGCGGGCACCGGTGGTGGGTGCTCGGGGCGTTCGTGGTGGCCGTGGCCTCCTCGTTCGCGCTGCCGGGCGCCGGCGGGCTGGTCCTCGCGGGCGCGGGGGCCGGTCTCTGGGCGAAGGCCGTACGGATCGGGCAGCGCGAGCGCCGGGACGACGTCCTGTACTGGGTGCGCACGGACTGGGCCGGGCACGGCAGCCCGGTCGCCAAGGGCGTGCACGGGCACCGGACGACAGGTCCGGCGGCGGGGGACGCCGCGCCGGGCGGGGCGCGGCGTCGCCGCCGGTGAGCGGAGCTGCCGGGAGCGGAGCCGCCGGGGCTCAGACCTCCAGCTCGGCCTCGATCTTCTTCAGCTGGTGGCGGGCCATCGCGAGGTTGGCCCGGCTCGCGTCCAGCACCAGGTAGAGGAAGAGCCCGTTGTTGCCACGGGCCTTGAGCAGCCGGATCAGGTGGTACTGGGTGCCCAGAGTGATGAGGATGTCCTCGATCTCCTCCTTGAGCCCCAGGTGCTCCATGGTGCGGAGCTTGGCGCGGATCACGTCCGTATTGCCCGCTGCGGCGACCTCCAGGTTGAAGTCCTTGCCGCCGCCGAGCGTGCCCAGGGCCATCCCGCTCGTGTAGTCGACGAGGGCGACACCCGTGGTGCCCTCGATCGAGCTCATCGCTTCCTTCAGTGATGCTTCGGTGTTCGCCATGGAGGCTCGATTCCTTTCCGTGGCCGGTCGCGGTGACCGGGGCCTGTTCCGTGTGCGTGGCGTGGGTGTGGTCGGTGGTTGTGGTGGGGGAGGAGCGGTCACGTGGGACGCTGCGGGAGCGTGCGGTTCTGGGTGGTGGGCGCCGGGGCGGTACGGGGCATGGGGGGCGTGCGCTCGACGCGTTCCAGGGCGGAGTCGACGAGTTCTCCGATCCGGGCGCCCGCGCGGCGGCCCTCCAGATGGAGTCGGCCGACGTTGATGCGGTCCTCGGCCAGCAGGGTCAGGACGGCGGAGGAGCCGGCGGCGTAGGTGGCGATGTAGCCGCTCTCGCCGCGGACCAGCAGCTCCCGGAAGCCGCCGCGACCGGTGGCCTCCGTCATGCGGATCGAGACGCCGAGCGCGGCGGCGGTGAGGGCGGCGACGCCCTCGGCCTCGATGCCCGGGGTGTCGTGCGCGAGGACCAGGCCGTCGGTGGAGGCGGCCAGCGCCCCCGAGAGCAGGGGGACCCGGGCCCGTAACCGCTGGAGTTCGTCGAGGACACCACGCGTCTCGGCCTCGGGAACCATCGGCTGTCTCCTCCCGGCACGCTGTCTGAGCGCGCGTATCACAGGGCCTCCAATGCGTCTCGGAGTCGGCGCAGCAGGGCGATGTCGGGGTCGGCCGTCACCTCGGGAAGCGTGATCCGGCCGGAAGCAGGGGAGGCGTCGGGCAGCGGCTGGGCGCGGACCGCCTCCACCAGTCCGGCCGCGGCGAGCCGCCGCAGGTCGACCAGGGTGTGGAACGCCGAACGGCCCAGGGCCTGGGCGATGTCGGAGGCCGTACGGACGCCGTCGGCCAGTTCCAGGACCGCGCGCTGCCGGTGCGGTACGGGGCCGGTGCCCGGGAGGGCCGGTCTCCGCAGGACGGGGGCGCCGTCGCAGGCGGCGTCGGGCCAGATCCGGTCCAGCAGCTCCCGTCTGCGCAGGGTCTCGCGCTGGACCGCGGCCACCGGGACCGGCCGCACCGGCCCGATCCAGTGGGACACCCCGTAACGGAAGCGGGCCGGGGTGCCGGTCGGGGCGAGGGCGAAGAACGCGGCGTCGTACAGCGCGCCCAGGTGGCACAGCTCCAGCGCTCCGCCGGGCACATGGCCGCTGTCCACGAGGTAGCGGCCGACCCGCCGCCCGGCCCCGGCCTGCGCCACCGCGTCCCACCAGCCCTCGTGCCGCAGGGTGCCGCCGGTGGTGAGGAGCACGTCGATGCCGGGGGTGGCGGGGCTCTCGGCGTGGACCACCTGGCCGTCGGCGAGGTAGAGCGTGCCGCGGTCGCGCATCAGGGCGCCGGTGGCCCGTTCGGCGGCGAGGCGCTGGAGCATCGGGGAGAGGACCGGGAGCCGGTCCGTCTCGGGGGCGCCTGGATCGGCGGCTATCGCGCTCACGCCAGCACCAGCCGCTCGGCCAGCTCGCCCAGGCGTAACCGGGCGAGCGCGAGATTGCCCTCGGAGCGGTTCAGCCAGAGGTGGAGGAAGACGCTGCTGTCGAAAGCCGTCTCGACGAAGCGCAGCATGTGGTAGCCGTCATGGGTGGTGACGATGACGTCCTCGACGGCGGTGCCCGGCGCTTCTCCGGAGCGGTCGGCGGGGTCCCCTGCCACCAGGCGGGCGAAGGCGGGCTGTTCGGCGGTCATCCGGGCGACCTCCGCCGTCTCGGCCGCCGTCGCCTCGTGGTCGCCGTTGGGGGACTCGCCGATGGTGCCGAGCGCGAGGCCGCTCGTCCAGTCGACCACCGAGGCGCCACGGGCGCCGGGCAGCCTCATGACTTCGAGCAGGCACTCGTCGATTCCGGGCACGCGGGTTCCCCTCCCGAAGCGGCGTACGGCTGTGACCCTGAGGCTACGCAACGTACTCACAGCAGGCGGAAGTTCTGGCATTTTCCTTTGGAACATGCTCCGCGGGGTGTAAGGGAGCGGCCGAAACGCGTTGGCCGGACAGTGGGGTGACGGGCCCGCCGTCCGTGGTCGCGCCGGTCCGGCCCAGGGGGTGCACCGGCCCGCCAGGACGTGTTCGTCGGCGATGCCGTAGCAGAGCCGGGAGGCTGTCATCAGGTTGATCAAGGCCGAGTTGGTGACCGTGGACAGGGCGGTCGGCGCGAAGGGCTTCGGCGGAAAATCGACGCCGCCCGCCTTCGCCGGAGGCCGCCTTCAGCGCCGCCCGCCCTCACGGCCGCCCGCCGCGCGGACCGGACCTGTTGACTACGACTATTCAGCGCCTCAGGATGTGAATATCTAGTCATCGTCGCGAGGAGGCACCGCCATGTCAGGACCCCGCCCCGTACGAGCGCCGCGCGGCAGCACCCTCAGCGCTCTGGGATGGCAGCAGGAAGCCGCCCTGCGCATGCTCCAGAACAACCTGGACCCCGAGGTCGCCGAGCACCCCGACAAGCTCGTCGTCTACGGCGGTACGGGCAAGGCGGCCCGCGACTGGCGCTCGTTCGACGCGATGGTCCGCACGCTGCGGACGCTCAAGCAGGACGAGACGATGCTCGTCCAGTCCGGGCGGCCGGTCGGCGTCATGCAGACCCACGAGTGGGCGCCCCGCGTCCTCATCGCCAACTCCAACCTCGTCGGCGACTGGGCCAACTGGGAGGAGTTCCGCCGACTGGAGGCGCTCGGCCTCACCATGTACGGCCAGATGACCGCCGGGTCCTGGATCTACATCGGCACCCAGGGCATCCTCCAGGGCACCTACGAGACCTTCGCCGCCGTCGCCGCCAAGAAGTTCGGCGGGACGCTGGCCGGGACGATCACCCTGACCGCCGGGCTCGGCGGCATGGGCGGCGCCCAGCCGCTCGCCGTCACCATGAACGACGGCGTCGCCATCTGCGTCGACTGCGACCCGCGCGCCATCGACCGCCGCATCGAGCACCGCTACCTGGACGTCAGGGCCGACAGCCCGGAGCACGCCCTCCAGCTCGCCGTCGAGGCCCGCGACGCCCGCCGCCCCCTCTCCATCGGCCTCCTCGGCAACGCGGCGGAGCTGCTGCCCCGGATGCTCGCCGAGGGCGCGCCGATCGACATCGTCACCGACCAGACCAGCGCCCACGACCCGCTGGCCTACCTCCCGCTCGGCGTCGACTTCGACGACATGGCCACGCTCGCCGCCGAGAAGCCCGCCGACTTCACGCAGCGCGCCCGCGAGTCGATGGCCCGTCACGTCGAGGCCATGGTCGGCTTCATGGACGCCGGGGCCGAGGTCTTCGACTACGGCAACTCCATCCGCGGCGAGGCCCGGCTCGCCGGTTACGACCGGGCCTTCGACTTCCCCGGCTTCGTCCCCGCCTACATCCGGCCCCTCTTCTGCGAGGGCAAGGGCCCCTTCCGGTGGGCCGCCCTCTCCGGCGAGGCGGCCGACATCCACAAGACGGACAAGGCGATCCTGGACCTCTTCCCGGAGAACGAGTCCCTGCACCGCTGGATCACGATGGCCGGCGAACGGGTCCACTTCCAGGGGCTGCCCGCCCGCATCTGCTGGCTCGGTTACGGCGAGCGCGACAAGGCCGGCGAGCGCTTCAACGACATGGTCGCGAGCGGCGAACTGGCCGCCCCGCTGGCCATCGGCCGCGACCACCTGGACTGCGGCTCGGTCGCCTCCCCGTACCGCGAGACCGAGGCCATGCTCGACGGCTCCGACGCCATCGCGGACTGGCCCCTGCTCAACGCCATGGTCAACGTCGCCTCCGGCGCCTCCTGGGTCTCCCTCCACCACGGCGGCGGTGTCGGCATGGGCCGCTCCATCCACGCGGGCCAGGTCACCGTCGCGGACGGCACGAAGCTCGCGGGCGAGAAGATCCGCCGCGTCCTGACGAACGACCCCGGCATGGGCGTCATCCGCCATGTCGACGCGGGCTACGACATCGCGGAGTCGGTCGCCGCGGAGAAGGGCGTACGCGTCCCGATGACGGAGGACCTCTGATGCCGACGACCGGCACCTCCTCCGGGCAGGCCGCTGACGCCCCGGGCCGGGGCCCTGCCGACACGCCGGGGGGAGCGCCCGGGGCCGCTTCAGGCGCGCCAGGAGGTACGGCGGCGGGCTCGCCCCGGGGGGCCGCCGCGCCCTCCGGCGGCCCCGCGCCCCAGGGGCGCACGGGTGACTGGCGTACGGGCGACTCCTTCCTCTCCATGTGGCGTGAGCTGGCCCCCATCGGCCGCCACCCCGACAGCGGCGGCTACCGCCGTTACGCCTGGTCGGCGGCGGACCTGGAGTGCCGGGCCTGGTTCCGGGCGCAGGCCGAGGCGCGAGGCCTCACCTACGAGGGGGACCGCAACGGCAACCAGTGGGCCTGGCTGGGCGACCCCCTGGCCGGGGACGCCGTCGTCACCGGCTCGCACCTGGACTCCGTCCCCGACGGCGGCGCCTTCGACGGCCCGCTGGGCGTGGTCTCCTCCTTCGCCGCGCTCGATGAACTCCGCTCCCGGGGCGTGGCGTTCACCCGCCCTCTCGCCATCACCAACTTCGGTGACGAGGAGGGCGCCCGCTTCGGCCTCGCCTGCGTCGGGTCCCGGCTCGCGGCCGGACAGCTCACCGTCGCGGACGCCCACCGCCTCAGGGACGCGGACGGGATCGCCCTGCCCACCGCCATGGAGAGCGCCGGATACGACCCCGGAACCATCGGACCCGACCCCGAACGGCTGGCCCGGATCGGGGCGTTCGTCGAACTCCACGTCGAGCAGGGCCGCGCTCTCGACCTGACCGGCGACCCCGTCGGCATCGCCTCCGCCATCTGGCCGCACGGCCGCTGGCGGTTCGACTTCCGGGGCGAGGCCAACCACGCGGGCACCACGCGCCTCGTCGACCGCCGCGACCCCATGCTCACGTACGCCGAGACCGTGCTCGCCGCGCGCCGCGAGGCCGAACTCGCCGGTGCCCTCGCCACCTTCGGCAAGATCGCGGTCGAGCCCAACGGCGTCAACGCCATTCCCTCCCTCGTCCGTGGCTGGCTCGACTCCCGCGCCGCCGACCAGGCCACCCTGGACGCCGTCGTCACCGGCATCGAGCGCGCCGCCCGGGAGTACGCCGAGCGGGCCGGGATCGATCTCGACGTCGTACGGGAGTCGTTCACGCCCGTGGTCGAGTTCGAGCACGCTCTCCGGGACGAGTTGGCCACGATCCTGGAGGAGAGCGGCGACACGGGGCGGCCCGTCCCGGTCCTCGGCACCGGCGCGGGCCACGATGCGGGTATTTTGTCCGCTTCGGTGCCCACCGCCATGCTCTTCGTACGGAACCCCACCGGCATCTCGCACTCCCCGGCCGAACACGCCGCCGAGGACGACTGCACGGCCGGGGTGCGGGCACTCGCCGACGTACTGGAAGGTCTCGCGTGCAGCTGACACACCGGGCGGCGGGCGGGCCCGTCACCGCGACGTACTGGATGGACCACGCCTGGCTCGGGACCCACGTGGAGCCCGATGTCACCGTGGAGGTCGCCGACGGCCGGATCGCCGGGGTCAGGACCGGGGTCCAGGCGCCCCCGCCCGGCGCCGCGGTACTGCGCGGCCTGACCCTCCCCGGCCTCGCCAACACCCACTCCCACGCCTTCCACCGGGCCCTGCGCGCCACCGTCCAGGTGGGCACCGGGACCTTCTGGACCTGGCGCGAGCTGATGTACCAGGTGGCCTCCCGGCTCACCCCCGACAGCTACTTCGACCTGGCCCGTGCCACGTACGCCGAAATGGCCCTGGCCGGCATCACCTCCGTCGGGGAGTTCCACTATCTGCACCACGCCCCCGGCGGCACGCCCTACGCCAACCCCAACGCCATGGGCGAGGCCCTCATCGCGGCGGCGGCCGATGCAGGCATCCGGATCACCCTGCTGGACACCGCCTACCTCGCGGCCGGCTTCGGTGAGCCGCCCAACCGGCACCAGCTGCGCTTCTCCGACACCACCGCCGACGCCTGGGCCGAGCGTGCCTCCCTTCTCAAGGGCGACGACCACGCCCTGATCGGCGCCGCCATCCACTCCGTCCGGGCGGTCCCGGCGGACCAACTGGCCACCGTCGCCCGGTGGGCCGAGGAGCGGGAGGCCCCCCTCCACGTCCACCTCTCCGAACAGCTCGCGGAGAACGACGCCTGCCTGGCCGCCCACGGCCGCACCCCCACCCGGCTGCTGGCCGACCACGGGGTGCTGGGCCCCCGCACCACGGGCATCCACAACACGCACCTCACCCAGGAGGACATCGCGCTGCTCGGCTCCTCCGCCACCGGCACCTGCATGTGCCCCACGACGGAGCGCGACCTCGCCGACGGCATCGGCCCCGCCGTGGCCCTCCAGAAGGCGGGCTCGCCGCTCTCCCTGGGCAGCGACAGCCACGCCGTCATCGACCTCTTCGAAGAGGCGCGGGCGATGGAGCTGAACGAGCGGCTGCGCACCCACATCCGGGGCCACTGGACGGCCGCCGCCCTGCTCCGGGCCGCCTCCGCCGACGGACACGCCGCACTCGGCCGCCCCGACGCGGGCGTCCTGGAACCGGGCGCCCCCGCCGACCTGACGACCCTCGCCCTGGACTCCGTCAGAACGGCCGGGCCGGTGCCCCGACTGGCAGCGGAGACCGCCGTATTCGCCGCCTCCGCCGCCGATGTGCGGCACACGGTCGTGGCAGGGCGTCAGATCGTCCGCGACGGCCGCCACACGCTGATCGAGGACGTGCCCGGAGCGCTCGCGGCAGCCGTGGCCGCCCTGCACGGCTGACCACGGACCCGCCCCGGCACGTCAGAACTCCGCCCCCCAGAGCTCCGCACCCCCCGGCCCTCCCGGAACGCAAGGAGAACGCTCTCCAGATGACGACCACCGCCGTCACCCACATCGCCAGCCTGGTCACCAATGACCCCTCCCTCGGCAACGGGACCCCCCTGGGCCTGATCCAGGACGCGGCCGTCGTCATCGACGGCGACCGCATCGTCTGGACCGGTGAATCAAGCAAAGCACCCGCCACTGACAACGTCCTCGACGCGGGGGGCCGGACCATGATCCCGGGCTTCGTCGACTCCCACTCCCACCTGGTCTTCGCCGGCGACCGCACCCAGGAGTTCAACGCCCGGATGTCCGGCCGGCCCTACACCGCGGGCGGCATCCGCACCACGGTCGCCGCCACCCGCGAGGCCTCCGACGAGCAGCTCTCCGCCAACGTCGCCCGCTACCTGGCGGAGGCCCTGCGCCAGGGCACCACCACCCTGGAGACCAAGTCCGGCTACGGCCTCACCGTCGAGGACGAGGCCCGCGCCCTGCGCATCGCCTCCCGCCACACCGACGAGGTCACCTATCTCGGCGCCCACGTCGTCTCCCCGGACTACGCCGACGACCCGGCCGGCTACGTCGACCTGGTCACCGGCCCGATGCTGGAGGCCTGCGCCCCGCACGCCCGCTGGATCGACGTCTTCTGCGAGCGCGGAGCCTTCGACGGCGACCAGGCCCGCGCCATCCTCACCGCGGGCCGCGCCAAGGGGCTCCACCCCCGCGTCCACGCCAACCAGCTGACGTACGGCCCCGGCGTCCAGCTCGCCGTGGAGCTCGACGCCGCCTCCGCCGACCACTGCACCCACCTCACCGACGCCGACGTCGACGCGCTGGGCCAGGGCGGCACGGTGGCCACCCTCCTCCCCGGCGCCGAGTTCTCCACCCGCGCCACCTGGCCCGACGCCCGCCGTCTGCTCGACGCGGGGGCCACGGTCGCGCTCTCCACGGACTGCAACCCCGGCTCGTCGTTCACCTCGTCCATGCCGTTCTGCATCGCCCTGGCCGTACGGGACATGGGGATGACCCCCGACGAGGCCCTCTGGTCCGCCACCGCGGGCGGCGCCGCGGCCCTCCGCCGCACCGACGTCGGCCGCATCACCCCCGGCGCCCGCGCCGACCTGGTCCTCCTGGACGCCCCCAGCCACGTCCACCTCGCCTACCGCCCGGGCGTCCCGCTGGTCAGCGCGGTGTGGCGGGGCGGGGCGCGGGTGGAGTAGCCGGTACGCACGGAAGGGCCCGCTCCCGGAACGTCGCCACGTGACGTTCCGGGAGCGGGCCCTGCCGGGAGTGTGCGGGCTACTCCTCCAGGGTCAGCCCCTTGCGGAGCTTGACCAGCGTCCGGGAGAGCAGGCGGGACACGTGCATCTGCGAGATGCCCAGCTCCTCCCCGATCTCCGACTGCGTCATGTTGCTCACGAAGCGGAGCGAGAGGATCATGCGGTCCCGCGAGGGCAGCGCGGCGATCAGCGGCTTCAGGGACTCGACGTACTCGATGCCCTCCAGCCCGTGGTCCTCGTAGCCGATGCGGTCCGCGAGGGCGCCCTCGCCGTCGTCCTCCTCGGGCTTGGCGTCCAGCGAGCTCGCGGTGTACGCGTTGCTCGCGGACATGCCCTCGACGACCTCGTCCGGCGTGATGCCCAGGAGCTCGGACAGCTCCGCCACGGTGGGCGCGCGGTCCAGCCGCTGGGAGAGTTCGTCCCCGGCCTTGGCCAGGTCGAGCCTCAGTTCCTGGAGCCGACGCGGGACGCGCACGGACCAGCTGGTGTCGCGGAAGAACCGTTTGATCTCGCCGACGATGGTCGGCATCGCGAACGTCGGGAACTCGACACCGCGGCTCAGCTCGAACCGGTCGATCGCCTTGATCAGGCCGATGGTGCCGACCTGGACGATGTCCTCCATCGGCTCGCTGCGCGAGCGGAAACGGGAGGCGGCGAACTTGACGAGCGCGAGGTTCAGCTCGACGAGGGTGTTGCGGACGTACGCGTACTCGTGCGTGCCCTCTTCGAGGGATTCGAGGCGCTCGAAGAGCGTCTTCGACAGGGCCCTGGCGTCCAGGGCCCCCACTTCGGCGTAGGGCGGGATCTCGGGAAGTCCTTCGAGCCCCGTGAAGCCCTCAGGCCCCTCGCCGCGAGATGCGGGGGTGGTGCTGGTGGTGCCGGCGCGCGGGCCCGGGAGGGCGCTCGCGGCGGGGGAGTCGGAATTGGTCGGTCCCTGAGGACATGCCGACGACGCGTCGCGGGTACGCGCTTCGTCGAGCCGGGGTGACATGGTTCTCCTCCATCGTTCTCGGCATATGGCTGCCGATGCCCCTATGTGTTCCTGCGGTGAAGCGGCGCCTCCGAAGCCGGTCGTGATTTCAGGTGTCCCTCTACCCTTACCCGCTTACCGCTGACAGTGACAAGCGCCAATTGACCGTATATGTCCGGTTTGTTGAGGTCTCCGACTACCGCGTGGCGTACGGAACGCGTACTGTTTTACGCACGTCGGCGGCAGCTCTGCATACAGCCGCACAGGCAGTGACGCGCACAGTGACGGACGGCGAAGAGGTACTGGGCATGGACCGCGGGACGGTCGGCAGTGCGAACCGGGGTCGACTTCAGGTCGAGGCCCGGACCGAGGGGCACAGCGAGGTCGTGACTCCGGTGGGTGAGCTGGACCACCACACCGCCGATCTGCTGCGGGAGCCTCTGGAGAGCGCGGTCGAGCAAGGACGATCACGGCTGGTGGTCGACTGCTCACGGCTGGACTTCTGTGACTCCACCGGGCTGAACGTGCTGCTCGGCGCCCGCCTGAAGGCGGAGGCGGCCGGCGGGGGCGTTCATCTGGCCGGCATGCTGCCGGTCGTGGCGAGAGTCTTCGAGATCACCGGGGCCGAGGCGGTCTTCACCGTCCACGCCACGCTCGAGGACGCCCTGAGTACCTAGATCGGGCACAGCGCGCTCCGCGCCGTGCCCGATGACGGCCGTGTTGCGCGATCGACTGCCTGAAGTGGGTGTTGTGGCGGTGCGGCCGGGCAGGAGACTCCCAGTCGGTATCCCGTAGGGATACGGCACACTCGGTAACTGATCATTTCTGTTCAACGCGACATGGCGAACGACATGGCGAATCGGTGAGGTGAAGCGCTGATGAGCACCACCCGGCAGCATCCGCCGGGCGACCTCGGCCGCGAGCCGGAGGGAGCGGGCGCAGCCTCGCCCGTCCCGGCCGAGCGGCAGTGGCGCACGCTCTCACTCGGGCAGGCCAGCGGGATCGTTCCGATGGCCCGCGATTTCGCCCGGCAGGCCCTGCACGACTGGGGGTGGCTCCCGGCGTCCAGCGCGGACCGCCGGGCCGCGGCCGAGGACGTGCTGCTGGTCGTCTCCGAGCTGGTGACCAACGCCTGTCTGCACGCGGAGGGCCCCGAGGAGCTGCGGATCGGCTGCACGCCCAAGGCGCTGCGCGTCGAGGTCGTCGACCGGGGGGCCGGTCAGCCCGCCCCCCGTACGCCGCACCGCGCCGGCCGCCCCGGCGGGCACGGCATGTTCATCGTGCAGCGCCTCTGCCTGGACTGGGGTGTGCAGCGTACGCCGGACCGGCCGGGCAAGACCGTCTGGGCGGAGCTGGCCGCACCCGTGTAGCCACGGAGCCGCCCCGTGCGGCGGAACCGTCCCGTACCCCCGCATACGCCGAAGAGCGCGCCGGCCCGGCGCGCTTCTTTCTCTGCCCTCCACGAGGCCCCGGGCGTACTTCGAGCGCCCCGTCCGATGTCCCGTCAGCACAGTGCGCCCGCAACGGCCGTGGCGCGCGGCGTGCTGGGACCAGCGGGCCAGGCGGGACAGGCGGTACGGACTGCGGCGGCCTCGCGGCCACCGGTAGAACGACGGCGTCCTGCGTGCGCTCGGCCCGGCCGCGGGCACGGCGATCCCGCTGGGCGGCGCGGTGTTCACGTTCATCCCGTGGCGCAGGCTGGGCGGGAGCGCTGAGCACACAGGAGAGGCCCAGGGCGGGGGGGGGGGGGGGGGGGGGGGGGGAGGGGGGGGGGGGGGGGGTGGGGGAGGGGGGGGGGGGGGGGGGGGTGGGGCGCCCGCAAAAAAAGGGGAGAACGAACAA
>NZ_JBWKCM010000002.1:367373-413173 GCF_056436485.1 Streptomyces sp. NPDC043746
CTTGTGGGGGGGGGGGGGGGGGAGGGCGAAAAAAAAAGGGGAGTCCCGGGGGGGGGAGGGTCCGCCACACGGGGTTTTTTTCGGTGCGCCGCCCTTTCCCCGTGCGGCCCTACGGGGCGGACGTCAGTGGACGCTGCCCATGAGCTTCTTGACCTTGCTGCGGTACATGAAGATCGCGACACCCGCGCCCACCGCGAGCGTCGCCTCCAGGGCCACCACCCCGGTGCCGTTGAGCCCCACACCGGCCAGCGAGAGCAGACCCGTGGTGCAGTCGCCGGCGGTGACGGCGAGGAACCAGACACCCATCATCTGGCTCGCGTACTTCGCCGGAGCCATCTTCGTCGTGACCGACAGGCCGACCGGCGAGAGCGTCAGCTCCGCGACGGTCTGGACGAAGTAGATCGCGACCATCCACATCGCGGCGGCCTTGTGGCCGTCGCCCGCGATGGTGAGCGGCATCAGGAAGACGAAGAACGAGGCACCGATCAGCACGAGACCGGAGCTGAACTTCACGATCGTGCTCGGCTCCTTGCCGCGCCGGTTCAGCGCCAGCCAGAAGGCGGCGAAGACCGGGGCGAGCGCCATGATCAGGACCGGGTTGACCGACTGGTACCAGGAGACCGGGAAGTCCCAGCCGAAGACGCTGTTGTCGGCCGAGGACTCAGCGAAGATCGCGAGCGTCGAACCGCCCTGGTCGTAGATCATCCAGAAGATGGCGGCGGCCACGAAGAACCAGATGTAGCCGGACATCTTCGACTGCTCGGCCTCGCTCAGCTCCTTGTCGCGCTTGATGCGGACCAGGACCATCACCGGGATGACGAGACCGGCGATGGTGATCGGGACCAGCAGCCAGTTCAGCGTGTAGACGCCGGTGACGACCGTGCCGATGTAGAAGACGGCCGCGACGCCCAGCCAGATCATCGACTTGCGCAGGGTGGAGGCGCGCTCGTCCTTGGAGAGCGGCTTCGGGACGATCAGGCTGCGCTCGTTCAGGTGGCGGGTGCCGATGAGGAACTGGAGCACACCGAGACCCATACCGAGGGCCGCGAGGGCGAAGCCGAGGTGCCAGTTGACGTTCTCGCCGATGGTGCCGATCACCAGGGGCGCTGCGAAGGCACCCATGTTGATGCCCATGTAGAAGATCGTGAAGCCACCGTCGCGGCGCGGGTCGTCCGGGCCGTCGTAGAGGTGGCCGACCATCGTCGAGATGTTGGACTTCAGCAGACCCGATCCGATGGCCACGAGGCCCAGGCCGGCGAAGAACGTGCCCTCCCAGGGCAGGGCCAGGACCAGGTGGCCCGCCATGATGACCCCGCCGGCGATGGCGACGGTCTTGCGCGGGCCCCAGACCCGGTCGCCGAACCAGCCGCCGGGCATGGCGAGCAGGTACACCAGCGACAGGTAGACGGAGTAGATCGCGGTCGCCGTGGCGGGGTTCATGTCGAGCCCGCCGGGCGCGATCAGGTAGAGCGGGAGCAGTGCCCTCATGCCGTAATAGCTGAAGCGCTCCCACATCTCCGTCATGAAGAGAGTGGCCAGGCCGCGAGGGTGGCCGAAGAAGGTCTTCTCGCCGGAACTGGCCGAGTCCTTCGTCAGGCTGGACGCCATGGTCGATCCTTGCTCGTCGGGACGCGCTCGCCTCGTGAGCGGTGCGCGCCCGGTGGGGGGCAGCCGGCACCGGCGCGGGCGCACCCCGTCCCCACGCCTGGGGAGGACTCGCCCCGGGGCCGGGCTCCGGTCGGAGCGTTCGGCGGCGGGGCGGGGAAGTGCCGCGTCGGGATCCACACCCGTCGCGCGTTCTTCACGCTCCGGGCCCGGCTCACAGGTCATTCACTCGATACGGGCCGGTGCGAACCGGTCCAGCACGCAGAAGAGACCCTTGGCGCTCAAGGCGGCCCAAAGGTCCCTGCGTAGTGCATCAGGCGTCGGGACACCATACGACACGACACAGCACCATATGGAAGGACTTGAGATATGGATCACAGGTAGGGCTGGAACCAGGCTCCCATATTCAAAGGTCCTTGTCCGGATTGTGGCGCTGACCCGCAGGCGATGGTCCGAGCCTCACTCCGGGCGTCCCGGCCGGACTACCATCAGTCCATGACCCGTGTACTGCTCGCCGAGGACGACGCGTCCATCTCGGAGCCGCTGGCCCGCGCACTGCGTCGGGAGGGTTACGAGGTCGAGGTGCGCCAGGACGGCCCGACGGCGCTCGACGCCGGACTCCAGGGGGGCGTCGATCTCGTGGTCCTCGATCTGGGGCTGCCCGGGATGGACGGCCTCGAAGTCGCCCGCCGCCTCCGTGCCGACGGTCACACCGTGCCGATCCTGGTGCTGACGGCCCGCGCCGACGAGGTCGACACGGTGGTCGGCCTGGACGCCGGCGCCGACGACTACGTGACCAAGCCCTTCCGCCTCGCGGAGCTGCTCGCCCGGGTCCGGGCGCTGCTCCGGCGCGGCGCCGCCGAGCCCGCCGCGCAGCCCGCCACCCACGGCGTCCGGATCGACGTCGAGTCGCACCGGGCCTGGATGGGCGAGGAGGAACTCCAGCTCACCGCCAAGGAGTTCGACCTGCTGCGGGTCCTCGTCCGGGACGCCGGCCGGGTCGTCACCCGCGACCAGCTGATGCGCGAGGTCTGGGACACCACCTGGTGGTCCTCCACCAAGACGCTGGACATGCACATCTCCTGGCTCCGCAAGAAGCTCGGCGACGACGCGGCCAACCCCCGCTACATCGCCACGGTCCGGGGCGTCGGCTTCCGGTTCGAGAAGAGCTGACGTACGAAGCCCTCATGCACTCTGAAGCCGGACAGCGGAAGAACCGGCGGCCATGCGCCGCCGCCTGATCAACTCCACGCTCGCCGTGGTCCTCGTGGTCATCGCGGTCTTCGGCGTCTCCCTCGTCATCGTGGAGACGCGCACCATCAGCGCCAGCGCCCAGGAGAGCGTCGAGTCCGAGGCGCTGCGGCTGATCAGCGTGGTCGACAGCCGGCTGCTGGGCGAGGAGGTGATCAACGCCGGGGTGCTCTCCGAGCAGATCGACGCCTCCCGGTTCGCCCTGATCGAGATCCCCGGCCGCGAGACCATCGCCGTGGGAGAGCGCCCCACCGGCAGCGTCCTGCGCGCCACCGAGACCGGTGAGCGCGGCGAGAAGGTCACCGTCGAGGAGTCCCGCTCGACCATCGCCCGGGAGGTCGGCCGAACCCTCCTGATCATCGGCGCGGTGGCGCTGCTCGCGATCATCTCGGCCGTGCTCCTCGCCGTACGCCAGGGCAACCGGCTCGCCTCCCCGCTCACCGACCTCGCCGAGACCGCCGAACGCCTCGGCTCCGGCGACCCGCGCCCGCGCCACAAGCGGTACGGGGTGCCCGAGCTGGACCGGGTCGCGGACGTCCTGGACGCCTCCGCCGAGCGGATCGCCCGGATGCTGACCGCCGAGCGGCGGCTCGCGGCGGACGCCTCGCACCAGCTCCGCACGCCGCTCACCGCGCTCTCCATGCGACTGGAGGAGATCTCGGTGACCGACGACCCGGAGACGGTGAAGGAGGAGGCGAACATCGCCCTCACCCAGGTCGAGCGCCTCACCGACGTCGTCGAGCGACTGCTGACCAACTCCCGCGACCCGCGCACCGGCTCCGCCGTCGCCTTCGACCTGGACGAGGTGATCAAGCAGCAGATCGAGGAGTGGCGCCCCGCCTACCGCTCCACCGGCCGTGCGCTGGTCCGCTCGGGCAAGCACGGGCTGCGGGCGGTCGGCACCCCGGGCGCGGTCGCCCAGGTCCTGGCCGCGCTGATCGAGAACTCGCTCATGCACGGTGGCGGCACCGTCGCCCTGCGCACCCGCGTCACCGGCAACCAGGTCGTCATCGAGGTCACCGACGAGGGCCCCGGCGTGCCGGCCGAGCTGGGGGCACGGATCTTCGAGCGGACGATCAGCGGCCGCAACTCCACCGGCATCGGCCTGGCCGTCGCCCGGGACCTCGCCGAGGCGGACGGCGGCCGGCTGGAGCTGCTCCAGCAGCACCCGGCGGTCTTCGCGCTCTTCCTCAGCCGCATCCCGCCGGAGCGCAAGGACACCGAACGCCCGGTGCGCTGAGCACGTACGTGTGCCCGGTCCCGGTTCCGTGCGACGGGATCGGTCCGGTGCGGCGCGACCGCTTCCGTAGGGCGGGGTTGGTTCCGTACCGGGGGATCAGTTCCGTACGGGAGCGCGCTCTACCGTCTCCGCCGGCCGCCGCTGCTCCAGAAACCGCTCCGTGCCGGGCACGGCCTCCCCGGCGGACGGGGAGGCGGGCGGGAGCGCCTTGAAGACCCAGGTCCGGTAGGACCAGAAGCGGAAGAGGGTGGCGATCCCGATGCCCAGGATCTTGAAGAAGTTGCTCTGGACCGGGCTGTTCCAGTCGAAGCCGTACGTCGCCAGGTACAGCACGCCGTTCTCGATCACCGCGCCCGCCGCGCTGAACAGCAGGAACAGGGACAGCTCACGGGTCCGGCCGGTCTTGTCGCGCTCCCGGTAGGTCCAGTAGCGGAAGCCCACGTAGTTGCAGAGGATCGCGACGAACGTCGCCAGCACGCTCGCCCGGACGACCTGGAGGTCGGTGGTGTGCCGGAGCAGGTTGAAGACCGCGATGTTGACCAGCAGCCCCACCGCGCCGACCGCGCCGAACTTGGCGACCTCCCGGGCCAGCAGATCAAGCCGGGTCCGCAGTGCGCCCCGTTCGCTCATGGTGATCGCTCAGTCCGTCCGTTCGATGGCGTCGACGGTTCCGTCAACCCGGCCATGCTATCCAGCCCTCCCGGGTGATGCCCCGGCGATCCCCGCGGGCCCGCCGGGCACGGCACCCGGACGGCGTCCGGGCGGCCCCGGCGGGCCCGATACCCTGGAGGCGTGACGTTCCCGGTAGTCGGCATGGTCGGCGGCGGTCAGCTCGCCCGCATGACCCACGAGGCGGGTATCCCCCTCGGCCTGAAATTCAAGCTCCTCAGTGACACGCCCCAGGACTCGGCGGCCCAGGTGGTCAGCGAGGTCGTCATCGGCGACTATCGCGACCTGGACACGCTCCGCGCCTTCGCCCAGGGCTGCGACGTGATCACCTTCGACCACGAGCACGTGCCCACCGAGCACCTGCGGGCCCTGGAGGCGGACGGCATCCCCGTGCGCCCCGGCCCCGATGCCCTGGTGCACGCGCAGGACAAGGGCGTGATGCGCGCCAGGCTGCGGGAGATCGGCGCCCCCTGCCCCCGCAACCGCATCGTGAGCGACCCGGCCGACGCCACCGCGTTCGCACAGGAGGTCGGGGGCTTCCCCGTCATCCTCAAGACCGTGCGCGGCGGGTACGACGGCAAGGGCGTGTGGGTGGTCCGCTCCGAGGCGGACGCCGCCGACCCGTTCCGCGCCGGGGTCCCGGTCCTCGCGGAGGAGAAGGTCGACTTCGTACGGGAGCTGGCGGCCAACATCGTCCGCTCGCCGCACGGCCAGGCCGTCGCCTACCCGGTCGTCGAGTCCATCCAGGTCGACGGGGTCTGCGACACGGTGATCGCCCCCGCCCCCGACCTGTCCGAGGAGCTGGCCGGCGAGGCCCAGCAGCTGGCGCTCCGCATCGCCGCCGAGCTGGATGTCGTCGGCCACCTCGCGGTGGAGCTGTTCGAGACGCGCGACGGCCGCATCCTGGTCAACGAGCTGGCCATGCGCCCGCACAACTCGGGCCACTGGACCCAGGACGGCGCGATCACCTCGCAGTTCGCCAACCACGTCCGGGCCGTCCTCGACCTCCCCCTCGGCGACCCGCGCCCGCGCGCCCCCTGGACGGTCATGTGCAACGTCCTGGGCGGTGACTACCCGGACATGTACCAGGCGTACCTGCACTGCATGGCCCGCGATCCGCAGCTCAAGATCCACATGTACGGCAAGGACGTGAAGCCCGGCCGCAAGGTCGGCCACGTCAACACCTACGGCGACGATCTGGCGGACGTGCGGGAGCGCGCCCGGCACGCGGCCGACTACCTGCGAGGAACGATCACCGAATGACTCCCCCCGCCGCCCCTCTCATCGGCATCGTCATGGGCTCCGACTCCGACTGGCCCGTCATGGAGGCCGCCGCCAAGGCGCTCGACGAGTTCGAGATCCCCTACGAGGTCGACGTCGTCTCCGCCCACCGCATGCCGCGCGAGATGATCGCGTACGGCGAGGAGGCCGCAGGCCGCGGACTGAAGGCGATCATCGCGGGCGCGGGCGGCGCCGCCCACCTGCCCGGAATGCTGGCCTCGGTCACCCCGCTCCCGGTCATCGGCGTCCCGGTGCCTCTGAAGTACCTGGACGGCATGGACAGCCTGCTCTCCATCGTCCAGATGCCCGCCGGGGTCCCCGTCGCCACCGTCTCGGTCGGCGGCGCGCGCAACGCGGGCCTGCTCGCCGCCCGTGTCCTCGCCACGCAGGACCCCGCGCTCCAGGAGCGGATGAGGGAGTTCCAGCAGGAGCTGAACAGCCAGGCCACGGAGAAGGGCAAGCGGCTGCGTGCCAAGGTCCAGGGCTCCGACTCCTTCGGCTTCGGAAAGTAGGGGGCGGCCATGGACCACCTCCAGCGAGCCCACGAGCTGCTCGCCGCCCACCCCGTCGTCGACGGCCACAACGACCTCCCCTGGGCCCTGCGCGAGCAGGTCGGCTACGACCTGGACGCCCGGGACATCGCCGCCGACCAGCGCGGCCTGCTCCACACCGACCTGGCCCGGCTGCGGGCGGGCGGGGTCGGCGGCCAGTTCTGGTCGGTGTACGTCCGCACCGACCTGACCGGCGACGCGGCGGTCAGCGCCACGCTGGAACAGATCGACATCGTCGCCGAGCTGATCGCCCGCTACCCGGCGCACCTGCGGCGCGCGCTCACCGCCGACGACCTGGAGAAGGCCCGCGCCGAGGGCCGGATCGCCTCCCTGATGGGCGCCGAGGGCGGCCACTCCATCAACAACTCGCTGGGCACCCTGCGCGCCCTGTACGAGCTGGGCGTCCGCTACATGACGCTCACCCACAACGACAACATCGACTGGGCCGACAGCGCCACCGACCTGCGCCGCCTCGGCGGGCTCTCCGCCTTCGGCCACGAGGTCGTCCGCGAGATGAACCGCATCGGCATGCTGGTCGACCTCAGCCACGTGGCGGACGGCGTCATGCGCGACGCGATCGCCACCAGCACCGCGCCGGTGATCTTCTCGCACTCCTCGGCCCGGGCCGTCTGCGACCACCCGCGCAACATCCCCGACGACGTGCTGGCCGCCCTCCCGGCCAACGGCGGCGTCGCGATGGCGACCTTCGTGCCGAAGTTCGTGCTGCCCGAGGCGGTCGCCTGGACCCTGGCTGCCGACCGCAACATGCGCGAGCACGGGCTGCACCACCTGGACACCACCCCGCAGGCGATGCGCATCCACGAGGACTTCGAGGCGGCCCACCCGCGCCCCGAGGCCACGGTCGCCACCATCGCGGACCACCTGGACCACATGCGGGCGGTCGCGGGCATCGACCACATCGGTATCGGCGGCGACTACGACGGCACGGCGTTCACCCCGCGCGGTCTGGAGGACGTCTCCGGCTACCCGAACCTGGTGGCCGAGCTGCTGCGGCGCGGCTGGTCCGAGGGCGACCTCGCCAAGCTCACCTGGCAGAACGCCGTGCGGGTACTGCGCGACGCGGAGGCCGTGGCCCGCGACGAGCAGAGCATGCGAGGTCCGTCCCACGCGACGATCGAGGAGCTGGACAAAGGGCGGCTGCGCTAAGGGCTGTCCCGCAATCCCTGGCGGGCGCACGACGACAGCTACGGCGCCTCGCCGCGTTGTCGGAACGCCCGAATACATTCAGTGTGCGGACGTCCCTCCGCCTTGCGATGCACCGCATCTGGCGCCGCGCGCTGATCCACCAGGGATTGCGGGACAGCCCTTAGGTATCGCGCGACCGCCCTCACGTTCTCCGGCGACACGGTGAATTCGGGCAATCCTCCCCGTATCTGACGCAAGCTCATGTTAGGGATAGCTGGCAGGAATCCCCTCAAGGAATCCCTAACAGGAGGTACGCAACGATGCGCACGAATCTTCTCCGTGTCACGACCGCGCTCGGTGCCGCGGCCGTACTCACCCTCGGCGGCGCGGGCGTGGCCAGTGCCGGCGGCGTGGGCAGCTCGGGCATCGGGAACTCGGGCGTCGGGAGCGCGGGCGCCTTCAACGGCGGCGCCGGCAACGCGGGCATCGGCAACTGGGGTCTGGGCAACGCGGGCATCCACAACGTGGGCGTCGGCAACGCGGGCGGCTTCAACGGTGGCGTCGGCAACGCAGGCCTCGGCAACTGGGGCTGGGGCAACGCCGGTATGGGCAACACGGGCATCGGCAGCCACGGCCACGGCAACTCGGGCATCGGCAGCTCGGGCATCGGCAACACCGGCGTGGGCAGCTCGGGCATCGGCAACTGAACCGCGCGTCACCCCGGCCGACGCCGGGCGGCGCACCTGGGCCGGCCACCCGTTCCACCGGTGGCCGGCCCAGGTGCGTCCAGGGGCAGGGCGCCCCGTCGGCGGCGAGCCACCCCGAGCGTGTCTGCCGGGCATCGCACGGTAGACGGGAGTCCGACGACAGCCCTCAGCCGGCGCAGAGGCAGAACGGGTGCCCGGCCGGGTCCGCGTAGACGCGGAAGGAGCGCTTCCGGTCCTCCGTGTCCAGCGGCCGGGCCCCCAGGGCCAGCACCTCCCTTTCCGCCGCGTCCAGGTCCGGCACGGTCAGGTCCAGATGGAACTGCTGGGAACCGTCCGGCCGGGGCCACCGCGGCGGTACGAAGCCGGGGGCGGCCTGGAAGGCGAGCGGGGTGCCCGGGGCGCCGGTGAGCTCCACCCAGCCCTCCCCGTCGTCCTCGACGGTGCCGCCGATCATGGCGGCGTAGAAGCGGGCGAGCGCGACGGGGTCGGGGCAGTCCAGTACGACGGCGCCGAGCGTGGCGATGGGCATGACGTATACCTCCTGGTCAGTACCGCCCTGTTGCGGTACGGGGAGACGCCTACCCCGTACCGGCGCGGGTGAGTGCGGGCACCCGGGCGTTCAGGCCTTCGGCCGCCCCATCGCCCGGTACGTCCACCCGGCCGCCCGCCACACCGTGCTGTCCAGGGCGTTGCGGCCGTCCAGGATGATCCGCCGGGAGACCGCCTCGCCCAGCGCCGCCGGGTCCAGCTCGCGGAACTCGCGCCACTCCGTCAGGTGCAGCACCACATCCGCGCCGCGTACGGCCTCCAGTGCGGAGTCGGCGTAACCGAGCGTCGGGAAGAGCCGGCGGGCGTTGTCCATGCCCTTCGGGTCGAAGACGGTCACCTGGCCGCCCTGGAGGTGGATCTGCCCGGCGACGTTGAGCGCGGGGGAGTCGCGTACGTCGTCGGAGTCCGGCTTGAAGGCGGCGCCGAGGACGCCCACCCGCTTGCCGAGGAACGAGCCGCCGCCCACGGCCTCCCGGGCCAGCTCGACCATGTGGCCGCGGCGGCGCATGTTGATCGAGTCGACCTCGCGGAGGAAGGTGAGGGCCTGGTCCGCGCCCAGTTCACCGGCGCGCGCCATGAAGGCCCGGATGTCCTTGGGCAGACAGCCGCCGCCGAAGCCGATCCCGGCCCGCAGGAACTTCTTCCCGATGCGGTCGTCGTGGCCGATGGCCTCCGCCAGCTTCACGACGTCCCCGTCGGCGGCCTCGCAGACCTCGGCCATGGCGTTGATGAAGGAGATCTTCGTGGCCAGGAAGGAGTTGGCGGAGGTCTTCACCAGCTCGGCGGTGGGGAAGTCGGTGACGACGAACGGGGACCCCTCCGCGACCGGCACGGCGTACACCTCGCGCAGCAGCTTCTCGGCCCGCTCGCTCTCCACGCCGACGACGATCCGGTCCGGGTGCAGGGTGTCGCCGACGGCGAAGCCCTCGCGCAGGAACTCCGGGTTCCACGCCAGCTCGGCATCGGAGCCGACCGGGGCCAGCTCCGCGAGGCGGGCGGCGAGGCGGGCGGCGGAGCCGACGGGGACGGTCGACTTGCCGACGACCAGGGTGGGCCGGGTGAGGTGCGGGGCGAGGGAGGCGAAGGCGCTGTCGACGTAGCTCATGTCACAGGCGTACTCACCCTGCTTCTGCGGGGTGTTCACACAGACGAAGTGCACGTCCCCGAAGTCCGCGACCTCCTCCCAGGAGGTGGTGAAGCGCAGCCGTCCGGTCGACCCCGGGAGCCCGGCGACATGACGCTGGAGCATCTCCTCCAGCCCCGGCTCGTACATCGGCACCCGCCCGGCCGACAGCAGCTCGATCTTCTCCGGTACGACGTCGAGCCCGAGGACCTCGAACCCCAGCTCGGCCATGGCCGCGGCATGGGTGGCGCCGAGATAGCCGGTGCCGATCACGGTGATCCTGAGGGCCATGGGTGCTCCTGGAGGTGCGGAAAGAGGTGCGGACCGAGCATAGTCGCGGCGGGGAAGCCCGGATTTCGCCGCCCGACAAGGGGTGGTATGCGTGTTCTGCCCGACCCCTGTCACCAAGCTCACGTGGCACTCACATATGCCGCACCGAGGCTTCGGCACTAAAATTGAGTTACTTAACGGTAGTTAGCATCTGGGGAGTGAGCGTCTTGGCGGGTTCGACCGATTTCGACCTGTACCGTCCGGCCGAGGAGCACGACATGCTCCGGGAGACCATCCGTTCCCTGGCCGAGACGAAGATCGCCCCCTTCGCCGCCGCGGTCGACGAGGAGAGCCGTTTCCCGCAGGAGGCGCTGGACGCCCTGGTCGCCTCGGACCTGCACGCCGTCCACGTACCGGAGGAGTACGGCGGCGCGGGCGCCGACGCGCTCGCCACGGTCATCGTGATCGAGGAGGTGGCCCGTGCCTGCGCCTCCTCCTCCCTGATCCCGGCCGTCAACAAGCTCGGCTCGCTCCCGGTGATCCTCTCCGGCTCCGAGGAGCTGAAGGCCAAGTACCTGGGCCCGCTGGCCAAGGGCGACGCGATGTTCTCGTACGCCCTCTCCGAGCCGGACGCCGGCTCGGACGCGGCGGGCATGAAGACCCGGGCCGAGCGCGACGGCGACTTCTGGGTCCTCAACGGCGTGAAGCGCTGGATCACCAACGCGGGCGTCTCCGAGTACTACACGGTCATGGCCGTCACCGACCCGACCAAGCGCTCCAAGGGCATCTCGGCCTTCGTCGTGGAGAAGTCCGACGAGGGCGTCTCCTTCGGCGCCCCGGAGAAGAAGCTCGGCATCAAGGGCTCCCCGACCCGCGAGGTCTACCTCGACAACGTCCGCATCCCCGCCGACCGCATGATCGGCGAGGAGGGTACGGGCTTCGCCACGGCGATGAAGACCCTGGACCACACCCGCATCACCATCGCGGCCCAGGCCCTCGGCATCGCCCAGGGCGCGCTGGACTACGCCAAGGGGTACGTCCAGGAGCGCAAGCAGTTCGGCAAGCCGATCGCGGACTTCCAGGGCATCCAGTTCATGCTCGCCGACATGGCGATGAAGCTGGAGGCGGCCCGCCAGCTCACCTACTCGGCCGCCGCCAAGTCCGAGCGCGTCGACGGCGACCTCACCTTCTTCGGCGCCGCCGCCAAGTGCTTCGCCTCCGACGTGGCCATGGAGGTCACCACGGACGCGGTCCAGCTCCTCGGCGGCTATGGCTACACGCGGGACTACCCGGTGGAGCGCATGATGCGCGACGCCAAGATCACGCAGATTTACGAAGGTACGAATCAGGTGCAGCGGATCGTGATGGCGAGGAACCTGCCGTAGCAGGGTTTTCGCAGGCCGGCCGCCATCTCGGGTGATCGGGGAGCGGGGATCGGCTTCCGGTCCGTTCGGGTCCGTCCCGGGCCGTTCCCGGGTGTCATGCTGGGGAACCCTGGGTGGACGCCGGGCTCGGAACAGCTGCTGACCTGCATGGACGAGAAGGCCCCCGGCATGATGCCGGGGGCCGTTCGTACCCGCTCGGTCGACGACCTGGTTAAGACGTCATCTCATTCGGTGAGTCTGCGGTAGCGGATGAGGGTGCAGGCGATGCTGGTGAAGGCGAGGAGGTGGTCGGCCTTGCGTTCGTAGCACCGGTGGAGGCGGCGGCAGCCGGCGAGCCAGGACATGGTCCCCGTGATCTGCCCCGCCTACGACTCGCTCGTCGAGCAGAGGGCTTCGGTCCACGTCGCCCGGAAGTCACGGCAGACGATGGTGAGTGTGCCGTCCCAGCAGGCGATCTCGTGGCTGCAACCGTCCCGGTGCGGCAGGGTCTCGTCGAGAATCACCGTCCCGAGGTCCGTTCCCCGGTTCTCGTCGACGGGGTCGATGACGAAACTGGACACCCTTGTGTAGCGGATCAGCAGGTCTTGGTCGTGCTTCCAGCAGTTGTGCTGGAGCTCGACCTCCATCTCCGCACCGCCGGCACCCCGGACAGCCCGGAGCGTCAGGTCCTTCACGCATCGTCTGCTGTGGAAGTCGTAGTGGTCCGTATCCGTGGCGAAAGCCCAGGCGCCCGGCGGCAGGTACCCGGAGATCGAGGGCAGGTGGCTCAGGTAGGGAGCTGGGTCCAAGACCCCTGACAGGCCGGCGACCTGCGCATCGAGATTGACGTACTCCATCTGCCTTCGCCCCCGCTCACGACTTCCCACTGGCCGGCAAATCGTCGCACGGACTCACCAAATGAGATGACGTCTAAAGCCCGGCTCGTTCTGCGACATCGCACGCCTTCCTGGGCATCGGCACCATACGGGACGGAATCCGAACTACGGCGTCGTGCGGCTTCCAGCCCTGAAGCACCGACTCCCCCTCCCCGTCCACCCACACGGCGGGGGAGTCCTGCGTAAGCCCTCTATATAGAGGGTGTCCGTGCAGGTCAGCGTCCGATGCGCTGTGAAGCACCCGGATTTGTGAAGGAACGAATCAGGTTCGGTGGATCGTGTGGCGCGCAAACCTGCCGTAACGCCTCCCGGTACAGCTGCGGCCCCCGGCACCTGTGGCTTGGCTTCAAGCGGTCAGCGCACCACGTCGAACACGTTCTTCTGGATGCCGTTCGCGTACGCCTCGTGCTCGACCAGCTTCAGCTTCTGGGTGTCCTTGTCGCTCGTGCTGAACAGCCGCTTCCCCGCGCCCAGCAGGAGCGGGAAGACCAGCAGGTGGTAGCGGTCGATCAGGCCGGCGTCGGACAGGCTGCGGTTGAGGGTGGCGCTGCCGTGGATGATGATCGGGCCGCCGTCGGTCTCCTTCAGCGCGGCCACCTCGTCGGCCGAGCGCAGGATCGTGGTGTCGCCCCAGTCGGAGACCAGGTCCTCCTCCTGGAGCGTGGTGGAGACGACGTACTTCGGCATCACCTTGTACTCCGCGAACTCCTCCATGCCCGGCCACACCGCGCTGAACGCCTCGTAGCTGGTCCGGCCCAGCATCAGGCCCGCGGCCTCCTCCTGCTCCCGGCCCTTGATCTCGTACGCCTCCGGGAGGAACTCCACATCCTTGAAGGTCCACCCCGAGTTCCGGTAGCCGGGCTCGCCGCCGGGGGCCTCCACGACGCCGTCGAGGGAAACGAACGCGGTGCTGATCAGAGTGCGCATCAGTGGCTCCTGGAGATCTCGTGGGGGTGCTTCGCTTGGGGGCGCTCGCGCGGGCATCAACTCTTACAGACGTACTGACCGCGTACTCCACCGAAACTCATCGGTCCCGGCAGCCCCATCCGTCCGGCCCACGGCCGGGTAGCCTCCCTCCCCATGACCGGGATGACCGAACTCGACAGGCTCACCGCCCTCTTCCGCGCCCTGGGGGCGGACGACGACGCCCCGGACTGGGCGGAGTCCGAGGCAGAGGAGGGGCTCCCGCAGCTCGCCCGCTACCGGTTGCTGCGCACGGTGTGGCAGGACGTCGACGCCTGGGGCACGGAGGCGTCGCGCTGGGTGGACTCCTACCGCGGCGACGGCGTGGCCGCCGGGCCCGTCGACCGGGCTCTCGCGGCCGGGCTCACCCCCGAGGACCTCGGCGAGCTGGCCCGCGAGGTGGCCCGGGAGACCGCGTTCGGGGTGCTGCACGCCCTGGCCGATCCGGCGGACGGGTCGCTGCCGGCCGAGGTGGAGGAGCAGTTGCCCGGCTGGCGGCTGGCCGAGCTGGACCCGGTCGGGGAGCCCACGGGCCGTCATCTCGACGCCCTCCACGAGGACTTCGCCGCTCTCGAACCGAAAGGCCCCACTCCGTCGTGACAGCCGCTGCCGTGGGGCGGGACGGGACGGTCCGGGGGCTACGCCGCCGACAGCCGGTCCCGGCAGTCGCGGCAGTGTCCGGGGTGCCTGGAGCGGTATCCGCGGTCGCAGCGGTCGCAGTTCTGCACGGGGATGGTGAGTGTGGTGCGGGTGGGGGGTGGTTCCGGGGTGTCGGGGAGGGGTGGTGGCAGGAGTGCGGTGAGGCGGTGGCGGACGAGTTAGGCGGGGTATTTGACGGGTTGGGGGAGGTCGGTGGTGAGGGTGTGGCGGATGGTGTCGGGGTGTGTGTCGCGTTCGAGCCAGGTGGCTGTGGCGGGGGTGAGGCGGTCGATGTCGGCCTCGGAGAGCACGAGTTCGGGGGCGTGCCGCCGCAGGTCTGCCAGGAGGGTGGCGGCTGTCTGCCGGAGTTCCGCGGTGAGTTCGCGGGGCTGGGGGAGCGGGCGGGGCGGTGCCTTCCGCGCGGGGCCGGTGGGCGTGGAGGCCGACGGGCGCGTCTGCGGTACGGGGGCCGGTACGGGCATGGGCTCGGTGATCGGTACGCGCATGAGGTCGGCGGACCGTGCGGGCGTGGGGGCCGGGGGTGCCGGAGGGGAGGGCGCGGGGACGGCGGCCGGGGCAGGCGGCCGGGGTGCTCTCATCGCCCCCGGTTGGTTGCAGAAGACGGTACGGGTGGTGATCCGGCCGTTCGCCAGCCGTACGCGGTCCCGGTGCAGGTAGCCGTGGGCCTCCAGCTCGCGCAGGGCGGCGGCGATCCTCGTCTCGCCCTCGGCGAAGCGGGCCGCGAGCGTCTTGACGCCGATCCTGGAACCGGCGGGCAGCGACTGGATGTGCGTGCCCAGGCCGATCGCGGTGAGCGACAGGTCGGGGTGCTGGGCCGGGTGGTTGCCGACGATCGTGAAGCGGCTGGTGTGCGGGGTGGCGACGTGCACGACGCCGGAGGCCGGGAGGGGCCCGGGAACCTCTGCCAGGGCGTAGGCGAGGGGGGCTTTGTGGCGGAAGCCCTGACACCGCCCGCCCCCCTTCGGCACACTGGGTGCATGGACGATCACGCGGCGAAGTCGCCCCACCATCTCACGATCCGTGTCACGCGTCGCGACGATCCGGTCTCCGAGGTCACCGAGGCGGACGCGTTCGCCTCCGTCCGCAAGTATCCGAACATCGTGGTCCGGGGGCCGCTGTTCGGGCTCGCCGAGCAGCGGCGCGGGGAGCGGCCTCGCTGGCGGCTGCTGGGTGAACTCGACACCGGTTTCCCGCAGATGGCCCGGGACGAGCTGAACTCGTACCTCTGGAACAAGGCCAAGGACGAGGCGGAGGACCGGGCCGAGCGGCGCTCGCTGCTGGAGGCGGTGGCCCTGCTGGAGGCCAAGCCGGTCAACGAGGTGACCGCGGCCGGGGTGCGCTACCGCGTCGTGCGGGCCGACGAGTTCGCCCGGATCGGGGGCGGGCGCCTGGAGCCGCCCCGGGCCACCGACCCGGACGAGGACGGCTGGGACCTGGACGCGCCCGAGACCTCCCGCACCAAGGGGTTCGTCATCGACCACGCGGCGGCCGTCGGGCTGACCGAGGGGATCGACCGGGTCGGACTGCTCCACCTCTCCTACACCGCGAGCCGCTTCCCCGACGACGTACGGGCCGATTCCCAGCGGGCGTTGACCACCCACCCGGGCGTCGTGCTCCTCCCGGCGACGTTCCGGGTGGTGGAGCGGAACGAGCAGTCCTGGTCGATGGTGACCGGGCAGCACGCGACCCCGCAGGGCGCCCGGCGCGCCCTCGTCGACCACCTCACCCGGCCCATGCCGGAGCTCCCGGACCTGCCGGGCATGCCCGAGCTGCCCGAGTGGATGAAGGTGGACGAGGAGGAGGCGGCCGTCAACGAGCGGGCCGCGAAGAAGTTCACCGCACGCCGTCGGCCCAACGAACTCGTCGTGCGGGGCAAGCGGTTCGACGTCGTCCGGGTCGAGCGCGTGATGCGCATCGGGCCGGACGGACCGGAGACGCCGCGCCCGTCCGACACGGACGACTACGGCCCTTCCCAGATCCACCCCCGCATGGACGAGCACGGGACCATCACCTACTGATCGAGCGCGCAGGCGCACTCGCAGGGGAAGGTCCCGTGTGCCATGAGGAGGTGGCGGAGGGGGTCGCAGAGAGACGGCGGAGGAGGTGGCGGGGGGTCAGTCGCCCTTCACCGTCACCTTCTCGTCGTTCTTCAGCTGTTCCACGAGCTGCTTCACCTTCGCCTTGTCCCAGACCAGGTTGCCGCCGTTGCTGCCCGAGATCGGCATGTTCATCGACGTGCCGTCGCCACCCGTGACGCCCTTCATCGCGAAGAACATCTGGCTCAGCGACCAGAGGGACATGTCCTTGTCCACGATCAGGGTGTCCAGGCCCGCGCCCATCGTCGGGTAGAGCCTGAACGGGTTGAGGATCGTGGACGGGGTCGCCGTCTGGCTCGCCAGCGCCGCCAGGAACTTCTGCTGGTTCTTCGTACGGTCCAGGTCGCTGCCCGCGAAGGCGTACCGGGTGCGGACGAAGGCCAGGGACTGCTCACCGTTCAGCGTCTGCTTCCCGGCCTGGAAGTCGGCGCCGGACTTCTTGTCCTTGAACGCCTTCGGGATGTCCATCTCGACCCCGCCGATCGCGTCCACGATCTGCGCGAAGCCGCCGAACCCGATCTCGACGTAGTGGTCGATGCGCAGCCCGGTGTTGAACTCGACCGTACGCACCAGGAGTTCGGGCCCGTCCTCGGCGTACGCGGCGTTCAGCTTCACCTGGCGGCCGGTGCCCTGGAACACCTTGCCGGACTGGGACCCCTTGAAGGACGGGATCTCCACCTGGGAGTCGCGCGGCAGGGAGATCAGCGTCGGGCCGCCCGAGCCCCGGTGCAGGATCATCATCGAGTCGGTGCGCTTGCCCTCGGCGGAGCCGGTGCGCAGCCGCTTCTTCTCCTCGGCCGACATGCCCTCCCGGCTGTCGGAGCCGACGATCAGATAGTTCGTGCCCTTGCCCTCGCTCGGGCGCTCGATGACCTTGGCCAGGTCGACCTCGCGCTTCAGCTTGGAGTCGGCCCAGAAGTACGTCGAGACGGAGACCACGAGGAACACGACGACCAGGGTCAGCGCGCCGAGCTTGATCCGGCGGCCCCAGTCCGGCGCCGGGCGGCTCGGCCGGTAACTGCCGTCACCGCCGCTGCCCCCGCGACCGCCGCCCCCGGCACCCCGGCCCCCGGCCCCGTAGACCTGGCCGGTGTTGTAACCGCTGTCGTACCCGGCGTCGGGGTGGTGTCCCTGACCGCCGGAGCCCGGGTAGCGGTCGTCGTACCCCCGGCTCCGCGGGGGGACGTGAGGCCTCTGCGGCGGCACGGACGGCCTCTGCGGCGGGGCCGGGCGGCGCTGGATGTGGGGCATCGCCCGGGCGCTCTCGGGCTGGGGGCTGGCGCTGCCCAGGCCGTAGCGCTCGTTGGGGTCACCGGTCCGTCGATCGGGCCAATCGTTCATCCGAACAGTGTGCCGTCCCGACCCGCAGCTATTACAGGGTGTAAGGGAAATCGCACCGAGGCTGTTGCGAAGCTGATGCATTCCGCGCGATCCCGGCCCCGCACGGACAGGGGGAGCGGCCCCGTGCCGGCAGGGGACTGGCTGCCTGCCCGCACGAGGCCGCCTGCCGCACACGGCCGACGGCCCACACATAAGGTGGACTGTATGACAGATCAGGCCACCCGCCCCGAGGACGAGATTCCGGGCAAGCCCACCGCGGCGTCCCGAACGACCCTCAGCCACATCATGACCGGCAACGACACCAACCTCCTGGGGACGGTGCACGGTGGCGTGATCATGAAACTGGTCGACGACGCGGCGGGCGCCGTGGCCGGACGCCACTCCGGCGGGCCCGCCGTGACCGCGTCGATGGACGAGATGGTCTTCCTGGAGCCGGTCAGAGTCGGTGACCTGGTTCACGTACGCGCCCAGGTGAACTGGACGGGCCGCTCCTCCATGGAGGTCGGCGTCCGCGTGATGGCCGAGCGCTGGAACGAGTCCACCCCCGCCCAGCAGGTCGGCAGCGCCTACCTGGTCTTCGCCGCCGTCGACGCGGACGGCAAGCCGCGCCGCGTACCGCCGGTGATCCCCGAGACCGAGCGCGACAAGCGGCGCTACCAGGAGGCGCAGATCCGGCGCACCCATCGTCTCGCGCGCCGCCGGGCGATCAAGGAGCTGCGCGAGCAGCGCGCGGCCGACGGCATCGACGACTGAGGCGGGCCCCAGGCCGCAGGGGGCTCGAAGCCCTCACGACCCGAGGCCGCGTGGGCCCGTACCCCGAGGCCTCCCGGCCGCGCGGGCCCGTACCCCGAGGCCTCCCGGCCGCGCGGGCCCGTACCCCGAGGCCTCCGCTCGCGCGGTCCGTATCCCGAGATCTCCGGCCGCGCGGGCCCGCACCCCGAAGCCTCCCGGCACGCCCTCAAGGGCAGACCGCCTCGTCCCCCGTCACCGTGGCGAACTGGCCCGAGTGCTTGGTCTCCGCCCGCACCGGCCGCACCTTCGTGAAGTCCGCGCCGGCCGTCACCTCCATCACCGCGCCCTGGCCCTTCACCGCCTTCAGCTCGCTCCCCGGCAGCGCGGCGGCCAGCGACTTCGCCGAGCGGTCCCAGCGCGGGTCGTACGTCACGAGCGTGCGCTGAAGGTTCCGCAGCTCGCCGTTGAGCGGGGCGTTCGTCGTGTTGAAGCCGGTGGCCCGCAGGCCCGCGTCCACGTCCTTGCCGAGGCCGTCCTTCGGGGTGCCGTTGTAGACCTGCACCCGGACCTCCTCCGGCGCCACCTCCACCAGCGTCGCGGCGGGCGGTTCCGGCGCGCCCGCGGCGGGCTTCGGCTTCACCGGGGCCAGCGGCCGGTCCTCGCGCAGCGCCTGGAACAGCTTCTTCGATTTCTCCGCGTCCCACTGGACCGTCGAGCCGATGCCCTTCACCGGGAAGCTGGGGTTCCCGATCGGTACGGAGGTGAACTCCGACGACGCAGGGCTGAAGTCCTTCATCGCCCTGCCGAGCGCCAGCATCTCCTCCGTACCGAACCCCTCGTCGGCCCGGACCGACCCCAGTACGGACGCCGAGACCTGTTGGAACTTCACCGGGTTCAGCAGTACCCCGTTGCCCGTCGCCTGCTTGATCAGGGCCGCAACGAACTTCTGCTGGCGCTGCATCCGGCCCAGGTCGGAGGCGACGTCGACATGGCGGGAGCGGACGTACTGCAGCGCCTGGCCCCCGTCGAGCCGGTGCGTGCCCGCGGGCAGGTCCAGCCCGGTGTACGAGTCCTTCATCGGTTGGGCCGTGCAGATCTGCACCCCGCCCACCGCGTCGACCGTCTTCATGAAGCTGGTGAAGTCGACCTCCAGATAGTGGTCGATCTTGACGCCCGTCATGTGCTCGACCGTCCGCACGGTCAGCGTCGGCCCGCCCTCCGCGTAGGCCGCGTTCAGCTTCACCGGGTGGCTCGCGTGCTTCTCCCCGGTCGTGCGGTCGGTGTGGGCCGGGACCTCGGCGTAGCTGTCCCGGGGGAGGCTCACGACGCTCGCCCGCTGCTTGTCGGCCGAGAGGTGCACCAGCATGATCGTGTCGGTGCAGTGGCAGGGCGCGCCGCCGAGCCGGTACTTCCGCTTCTCCTCCTTGGTGATGGTGTCGCGTCCGTCGGTGCCCACCAGCAGCAGATTGGTGCCGTGCCCGGACTGCGGACGGTTCTTCATGTCCTTGAACGGGTCGACCCGCCCGATCCCGCCCTCCAGGTTGCTCACCACCGCGTGGCCGATGCCTCCCGCGCCCAGCACCAGCACGGAGAGCCCGGTGGCCACCCGCATGCCCCAGCACGGCCGCTCGTCCTGCTTCCGGGAGCGGACCGGCCGCGCGCCCTGCGGGGGGCGGCGGCGCGGGGGAGTGGTGCGGGGGCGGTGCGTGCGCTGCGGGGGACGGGGGGCGGTCACGGGCGGAGACACCTCCGGGTGGTCACGGCGGGGAGACACCTCCGTGGCGCGAGGGGACCATCGCACGTTAGGCCCATACGATCTCCGCCCCGGCCCACGACCCGGCGGCGCGCACCGGTGTCCCCCGTTCGCGGTAACGGGACGGCCGGAAACAGCCGCTTCCCGACCCGCCCGCTCCCCGTACGCGCGGCCCCTCAGCCCGCCCGCCTTCCGTGCGTGCGGTCCCTCAGCGGGTCACCAGGTGTACTTCGGGTCGACCTGCATGCATCCCTTGTCCTCGCCGTTGACGGCGCCCGCCGACTCCGGGGTCTTCTCCTTGCCCTTGGAGACCGGGTAGGGGCCGTCCTCGCGCCAGTCGGCGCCCACGGCCAGCGAGATACCCGAGACGTCGGTCGACCTCTTCACCTGCGAGACCGGGATGCCGAGCGCCTTGGCGACCGCCTGGGCATCGCCCTCCAGGTCCGCGCTCGGATACAGGATCCCGGTCCGCGCCGACTTCGTCACGTCGTCCGGGTCGACGGTGGCCTGGCCGAACCCCGCCTCCTTCAGCAGGCCGGCCACGTCGCCCGCCCGCCCGGAGACCGGGCCGAGGGCGTCGGTGGCGGTCCCGTTCCGTACGACCACGGCGATCTCACCGACCGGGGCGGACGGGTCCTTCGCCTCCTCCGGCTTCCGCTTCGACGCCTTGCCGTCCAGCGGCATGTCCTCGCGGACCATCCGGAACAGCTGCTCCGCGTCGCCCGCCTTCGGGTACACCCGGCCCGCGTGGACCCCGGTGCCGTACACGTTCGGCATCGTGGACATCGTGATGCGCTTGGGCGGGACCTTCTTCAGCTCCTCGGCCAGGTCGTAGAGCTTCTTGACCGTGTCGAGCCCCTTGTCGACCGTCAGCGCGTTTGTCGCAGCCTCGGCCAGTTTCATCAGCTTGCCCGGGTCGGTGAGCTTGGTCCCCTGGCGCAGCTCCCGCACCATCGCGTTCATGTACTGGTGCTGGGCCTTGGCCCGCGCGAGGTCGCTGCCGTCCTCGAAGCCGTACCGGGTGCGCAGCCACTGGAGGGCCTGCTCGCCCTGGACGTACGTGGTCCCCTTCTCCAGCCTCAGCCCGGAGCCGCCGCGTCCGTTGGCCCCGCGCGAGTACACGTTGTCGCTCACACAGACCGGGACCCCGCCGATCGCGTCGGCCATCGAGACCACACCGGCGAAGTCGATCATCATGAAGTGGTCGATGCGGATGCCGGTCAGCTCGTACCAGGCGGCCACCGTGCACCCCGGGCCACCGCGGCTCAGGCTCTGGTTGGTCTGCACGTCCACCGTGCTGGCCGGGAAGACCTCGCCGTCCGGGGCCGTGCACTTGGGCATCTTCAGCATGGTGTCGCGCGGCATGCTGATCACGGAGAGGTTGGAGCGGTCCGCGGAGAGGTGGAGCAGCATCTGCACATCGGCCAGCGGGGGAGCGCCGAAGGTCTCCTTGGCGCCGCCCAGCTTCTGGTTCGCCTCGGAGTCCCGGGCGTCGGAGCCGATGAGCAGGATGTTGAGCGGGGTCTGCCCGGCGGCGTTGGCCTTGTGGTCGGCCATCCGCCTGTCACCGAGGGTCAGATCCTCTTTCCTGATGTTGCCGTTGAGGTGCTCGTAGTACAGGTAGCCGGCACCGCCGGCGCCGAGTATGAGCAGAGCGAGTACGGAGGATCCCCAGCGCAGCACGCGCCGACTGCCGCTCTTGGGGGCCCGGCGGGTGCTCCGCCCGCTCCGGCCCCGGCTGCTCGTGCCCCGCGTCCCGGACCGCCCCCCAGGGGCGTCGGCGGCGGCCTTCGCGGCGGGTGTGCCGGTGGAGCCGCCGCTCCCGCCCCCGTCCTCGTACTGGCCCTCGTCCCCATCGGGCCGGTGTGCGTGGCGTACGCGCGACCGTGTCCCCTCCCCGGGCATACTGCTCCGTCCCACCGGACCCCCCATGCTGTTCAGATTTCCGCCGCGGCGCGGTGACCCGGAGTCACTTGGCGCATACCGCCTTGTCGGCGCTTGCCTTGTCGATGCCCTCCGGCGCCTTCGCCGGTCCGGTGACGGGGATGCCCGCGCCCTTGAAGTCCGCCCCCAGCGTCAGCACCATCGCCTCCAGTTCCGCGGCGTCGGTGGTGCCCGGCTTCATGGCCGTGGCGGGCAGCCCCATCATCTCGGCCAGCGCACGGGCCTGGTCGGCCTGGTTGGGCCCGTACTCCAGCGTCGTCTTCTCGATCTTCTCGGGGGCGTTGGCCTTGTTCGTGGACTTCAGCACGCCCTGCTGGTTCTGAAGCCAGCTGACGGTCGCGCCCGCGGCGCCGGAGATCTGTCCGCCGTTGAGGACATCGACGCGTACGTCGGCGGGCGCGGCCTTCGGGCCCTTGAGCAGGGCGGCCTGCGCGCTCTTGGCGGCCTTCTCCTTCTGCTTCACCTCGGTCAGCGAGGTGTCGGAGCGCACCATCGCGAAGAGCTGCTCCCCCTTCACCGGGTCCACGACCACGGTGACGGGCTTCGGCTCCGCGGGGTTGTCCACCACCGGCATGGTCACGAAGGTGATGTTCTTGGCGTCGACCTTGCCGAGCTCCTGCGCGAGGGTCATGAGCTTCTTCGCACTGCCGATCCCCTGGTCGACGGTGAGGGCGTTGGTCGCCGCGTCGGCCAGCTTGAACAGCTTGGTCGGGTTGGTGAGGGTGTCGCTCGACTTCATCTCGCGGATCATCGAGCCGAGGAACTGCTGCTGGACCTTGATCCGGTCGAGGTCGCTCCTGTTGCCGAAGCTGTCCCGGGTGCGCAGCAGGGCCAGCGCGTCCTCACCCTGGACCGTCGACTCTCCCTCGGGGAGCTTCAGGTGGGACTTCGGGTCGTCTATCGGCTTGGCCATGCAGACCTTGACGCCGCCGACCGCGGTGGTCAGCTCCTTGACCGCGTTGAAGTCGACCATCATGAAGTGGTCCGGCCTGATGCCGGTGATGGCCTCCACCGTCTGCATGGTGCAGCCGGGATTGCGTCCCTCCTGGCCGAGGCTGACGTTGAAGCGGGCGTTCGGGGTGCCGGGGATCGTCTGCTTCGACCCGTCCGGCTGCACGGTCTCGCAGTCGGGGATGTCGGTCACCAGGTCGCGCGGGATGCTCATCGCCGTGGCGTTGGTGCGGTCCTCGGAGACGTGGAAGAGGATGTTGGTGTCGGCGTGGCCCTCGCTGCCCTTGTCGCCGTACCCCTCGTTGCCCTTGCCGGTGCGCTTGTCGGTGCCGATGATCAGGATGTTCATCGGTCCGTCGGCGAGGACGTCCCTGTTGCCCGCGTCGCCGATGTCGATGGTGCTGATGTTGCCGTCGAACCGCTCGTACAGGATGTACGCGCCCACCCCGGCGGCCACCACGACGAACGCGGTCACCCCGCCCGTCCACAGGAGCGCCTTCTTGCCGCGCGCCTTCGGGGCCTTGCGCTTGCGGCGGCCCGCGCCCCCGGCCGCCGAGGCGTCCGCGCCGCGCCCGCCGCTCTGGGAGGCCCGGCGGCTGCGCTGGCCGGGCACCTCGCGCCGCCCGGAGCTCTCACGGAGCCCGGATCCCTCGCGGAGTCCGGCGTCCTCGGAGGCGGAACCGTCGCGCTGGGAACCGATCCGCGTGTCACCGCGGTGGCCGGAATCCGCGCCGACCGCCGTACGCGCCGCGACGGGCGACTCCCCAACGGAATGGTCCAGTCGCAGTTCGTAGTTGCCGGTCTGCGGGTTGAGGACCCACTGGTCGGCGGGGTCGATCTCGTCCGCCTGCCCACGGCTTTGCGCATCCACGGTTGCTCGAGTCCTCCGTCGGTGCCACGCGAGGCGCCTCCCCCGGCTAGGCGCTCGTTCCTTCGCTCCGGCAGTGCGCGACCTGATGGCCGGAAGCGCCGGATCGCGTCACACTATCGGCCTGGTCTGTAAGGGGGCGACGGGCGTGACCCACACCACGCCCCTTACAACCGGGCATTCTTCCCATTACCTATCGATTGTCTTGTCTGTCTTGGGCATTGCTTTACTGCTCACACAAATCGTCCGCGGCGCTCGAACCCGAATAGGTGGGTGTCGGGGTCGGACTCTCGGACGCGGTCCCGTCCGGCTTCCCGTCGCCGTCCGGGCCCGCCTCCTTCTCGGCCTTCCGGAGTTCGTCCGCCGGGACCACGGCCACGGGCTTGTCCTCGCGGAGTTGCTTGAAGAGTTCGCTCGCGTCCGGTTCGACGAGTTCGTCCCGGTTGCGGTTGTTCCGGTACGGCTGTCGCGGCACGGTCAGGAACTGCACCTGGTCGGTCGGCACGTCCCGCATGCCCCGGACCAGGTCGTACAGGTCCCGCAGCGAGTCGAGGCCCGGGTCGGTGGTCAGCGACTTGGTCGCCGCGTCCAGGACCGGGTAGAGCCGCGTCGGGTTGAGCAGGACGCCGTTGCTCTGCATCTTGTTCACCAGGGCACCGAGGAACCTCTGCTGGCGCTCCATTCGTTCGGTGTCACTGCCGTCCCCGAGGCTCTTGCGCGCGCGTACGTAGCCGAGCGCCTCCTCACCGTTCAGCGTCTGCCGCCCGGCCGGCAGCTCCAGACGCGCGTCCTTGTCGTCGATCGGTTCCTTGAGGCAGATCTCTACCCCGTCCACGGCGTCGACCATGTCCTTGAACCCGTTGAAGTCGACGACCATGTGGTGGTCGATCCGGATGCCGGTCAGCCGCTCCACCGTACGGATCGTGCAGGCGGTGCCGCCGAGTTCGAACGCCGAGTTGAACTGCGCGAACCGCTCGCGGGTCTCCTTGCCGTCCTCGGCGCGGCAGGCGGGGATCTCCACCATCAGGTCGCGCGGCAGGGAGACGGCGGTGGCGCTCTTCCGGTCCGCCGCGAGGTGCAGCAGGATCGTGGTGTCCGACCGCTGGCTGCCGCCGTCGTCCCGGCCGTACCTGCTGTTGTCGCCCGCCCGGCTGTCCGACCCGATGAGCAGGATGTTCTGGGCGTCCATGACGACCGGGGTGGGCCGCTCCTTCTCGTACACCTTCAGCTCGGCTGCGGCGCCGGTGTCGGTGGTGATGTTGCCGTCGAGCTTGTTGTAGAGCCACCAGCCTGCCCCCGCGGAGACCAGGACCAGGAAGGACGCCCCGAGGGCGGCCCAGCGCAGCCAGGGCCGCTTCCGCCGGAGAGCGGAACGGTCCTTGGGGTGCTCGGCCCAGGTCTGTACGCGGGTGCTTTCGCTGCTCGCGGGGGCGGCGGGGGTGGCTTCTGCTTCCGCGTCGGGCGCGGGTCCGGGGCCGGGTCCGGGTTTGGTTTCGGCCTCGGGTCGGGACTCGGCCTCGGGGCCGGGCTCGGCCTTCGGTTCGGCGTCGGCCTTGGCTTCCGTCCTGCCTCCGGGGCCGGGCTCGGGCTCGGCTTCTGCTTCGCCTTCGGGCCTGGCCCCGGGCTTGGCTTCGTCCCTGGCCCCGGGCTTGGCTTCGTCCCCGGCCTCGGGCTCTTCCTTCGTCCGGCCCGTGGCCCCCGGCTCCTCCTGCGACCTGCCCGGTGGCGTCTCCCCGGCCGGGTGGTCCGGGTCGGCCGGCGTGCCAGCGCTGTCGGTCACGTCTGCGTCCATCCTTCACGTTCGGCGGCGCGAGGAACCGCCGGTCGCAGGAGTAGACGGCTGAACCTCACGCTTGGTTGTGCACTGCCGGAGAGTGGTCTGTACCGCAGATCATCTACCCCCGGTGCCGCTCGTGGCCGGGGGCTCGGCCCGCTGTGGGCCGGACGAGTGCGCTCAGGGGGCGCCCGGCCGACCCCGCACGGGCGGACGGCGAACCTGGGGCCGCCCGTCACACCGCCGTGTCGGTGACCCGCTCGCTCTCCACCCGCTTGGCCAGCCCCTCCGCGTCGAGCTGCCCGAGGTGGCGGCAGAGGACCACGGACCCGCCCGCGGCCAGCGGCGCGAAGAGCCCGGCGCTCAGCCCTTCCCAGCTGTCGTACGTGTGCCCGGTCAGCAGCCGGGACCCCGGTACGAGCCCGAGGGCGCCGGCGTCCGTGCGGGCCCGGGCGACGAGCCCGGCACCGGTCAGCTCGGTCCCGCCCACGGTCAGTGCGGGCGCGTCCGGGTCCACCGGGGCGAACGGGGCGAAGCGGTCGCCCTGGCTCGGCACCTCCACCGCGTAGTCCGCGAACCCCTCGGGCGCCTGCGGGAACCGGCCGCCCAGCGGGCGCAGCGCCAGCGCGACCCGCTCACCCCGGCAGGCCCGGGCCCGCTCCAGGGTGTCGGGCCCGCTCACCACGAGGTCGGCGGCGGCCGGGTCGCCCTGGACGTCGGCCACGACACCGACCGAGGCGCAGGCAAGCAGCCAGACCGCCGACTGCCAGTGCGCGGGGAGGAGGAGGGCGAGCCGGTCGCCGGGCTCGGCGGCCAGGTCGCCCTGGAGCAGATTGGCGGTCTTGGCCACCCAATTGGCGAAGGTGGCCACCGACAGTTCGACGCGTTCCCCGGTGGCGTCGTCGTAGAAGGTGACCAGGGGACGGGCCGGGTCCGCGGCGAGGGCGGATCGCAGCAGGTCGGCGGCGGTGCGGTCGCTGGGGTTCATCCGCGCAAGGGTACGCGGGGCCGCCGTGCGGGGCGGGCTGAACGGGTGTCACGTACACCGGTTCGGCGGACGCGGCATCGGACACGGCATCAGTTGTGGCTCTTCGTCCGGGTAGCCGCATCTGATCGGTTATGCCCAGGATCATGCGTATGCGTGCACTACTCGTCACCTCAGCCGGCGTCACCTGCGCCATGGCCCTCACCCTGCCGCTCGCCGCCTCCGCGGCGGCCGCCTCCACTGCCGACCTCCACTCCGCGTCCTCCCGCCCTCCCTCCACATCCCCCGCGTCTCCCGGTGCCGGGCCGCCCGCCGTACGGGCCGAGGCGGCCGAACCGGCGGGCTCGACGCAGTCGCTGCCCCTGGCACCCCTCGCCCCGTCCTCGGACCGGGTCGCGGGGGCACCGGCGGCCCTGGGCCTGCCGCAGAGCGACGCCCGCCCGTTCTCCCTGGTGGGTGTGGTCTGGGACGACCCGGAGGCCGAACTGCACGGCACGGTCCAGGTCCGCACCCGCGCCACCGGCACCACCCGCTGGTCGCCGTGGCAGGACGTCGAGACGCACAACGCCGAGCACGCCGCCGACCTCGGCAGCGCCGAGCGCGAGGGGCGTACGGTGCGCGGCGCGACGGCCCCGCTCTGGGTCGGCGACTCGGACGGCGTGGAGGTACGCGTACGCCCGCAGAGCCCGCAAGCGTCGGAGCACCACGAGCCGCCGGGGCCTTCGGAGCACCACGGGTCCGCGCAGCCGCAGGTCCGGGCGGCCACCCCGGTACCGCTCCCGGAAGGGCTGCGCCTGGAACTCGTCGACCCCGGCGAGGACCCCGCGCCGGAGCCCGCCCGGCCCGCCCCGACCGGCCGGTCGGCGGCGGCCGCCCCCGCCGCCTTCGCGGACACCCCGCCGACCGCGGTCGTCCTGCCGGAGGTCCTCACCGCCGAGGTCGCCGCGGCCTCGGCGGTCAACGCGGAACTCGCGGAGCTGGGCGCGAACGCCATCCCCGCCCTCACCCGGAAGGAGACGGTGGCGTCGGTGAACGCGGCGCCCGGGGCGAGGCCGTACATCGGCCCGCGTCCGAAGATCATCACCCGCAAGGGCTGGGGCGCCGACGAGAAGCTCCGGGAGCGCAACTTCGCGTACACGAAGACGGTCAGTGCGGCCTTCGTCCACCACAGCGCGACCGGCAACAACTACACCTGCAACCAGGCCCCTTCGGTGCTGCGCAGCATCTACCGCTACCACGTGAAGAGCAGCGGCTGGCGGGACTTCGGCTACAACTTCGCCGTCGACAAGTGCGGAAACATCTACGAGGGCCGCGCCGGGGGCGTCTCCAAGGCGGTCCTCGGGGCGCACACCCTGGGCTTCAACACCAACACGATGGGCATCGCGGTACTCGGCTCCTACGGGGCCACCAACCCGCCCGCCGCCGCCGTCACGGCCGTCTCCAAGCTCACGGCCTGGAAGCTGGGGCTGTTCGGCGCCAACCCCCAGGGGAAGGTGACGCTGGTCTCGGGCGGCAGCAACAAGTACAAGGCGGGCGTGAAGGTGAGCATGAACGTGATCTCGGGACATCGGGACGGATTCGCAACCGAATGCCCCGGAGCGCGTCTTTACAAGAAGCTCGGCACGGCTCGGACCAGCTCCGCCAAGTTGCAGGGCCGCTGACCGGTTCATGTCGGACCGGTCTGCTTAGACTGGCCAGCCATGTATCCGGGCCAGGCCCCAGCAGGAAGCAGAGACGGTGCTGTGACAGAGGCAAGAGAAGCGATCCTCCTGGTCGGTGGCAAGGGCACCCGGCTGCGCCCGCTCACGGTGCACACCCCGAAGCCGATGGTCCCGGCGGCGGGGGTCCCGTTCCTGACCCACCAGCTGGCGCGGGCCAGGGCGGCCGGGGTGGAGCACATCGTGCTCGCCACGTCCTACCTGGCGGAGGTCTTCGAGCCGTACTTCGGCGACGGCTCCTCGCTCGGCCTGCACATCGAGTACGTCACCGAGCAGGAGCCGCTCGGCACCGGCGGCGCCATACGCAACGTCGCGGCCAAGCTCTCCTCCGGCCCCGACGAACCGGTCCTGATCTTCAACGGTGACATCCTCACCGGACTCGACATCCGGGCCCTGGTCGCCTCGCACAACGACTCCGGGGCGGACGTCTCGCTCCACCTGACCCGGGTGGAGGACCCGCGCGCCTTCGGTCTCGTCCCCACGGACGCGACGGGCCGGGTCACGGCCTTCCTGGAGAAGCCGCAGACACCCGAGGAGATCGTCACCGACCAGATCAACGCCGGGGCGTACATCTTCCGGCGCTCGGTCATCGACACCATCCCCGAGGGCCGCCCGGTCTCCGTCGAGCGCGAGACCTTCCCCGGACTGCTCGCCTCCGGAGCCCACCTCCAGGGCATGGTCGACTCCACCTACTGGCTCGACCTCGGCACCCCCCAGGCCTTCGTACGCGGCTCCGCCGACCTGGTCCTGGGCCGCGCCCCCTCCCCGGCCGTCCCGGGCCGCTGCGGCGACCGCCTGGTCCTGGAGACGGCCACGGTGGCCGCCGACGCCAAGCTCACCGGCGGCACGGTGATCGGGGCCGGTGCGGTGATCGGGGCCGGTGCGCGGATCGACGGCTCGACGGTCCTGGCGGACGCGGTGGTGGAGGAGGGCGCGGTCGTCACGGACTCGCTCATCGGAGCCGGTGCCCGGATCGGCAGCCGTTCGGTGCTGAGCGGCGCGGTCATCGCGGACCGCGCCCACGTGGGCGCGGACAACGAACTGCGCGACGGGGTGCGGATCTGGTGCGGGGCGGCCCTCCCGGACGCCTCGATCCGCTTCTCCTCGGACCAGTAGGCCGACTCCGCCCCGTACGCTCGTACGTCCAAGGACGCTTCCGGCGCCAGAACCTCCGGCGCCAGAACCTGGCACCGGAAACCCCCAGCACCGGAAACCCCCAGCACCAGAAACCCCCGAGGCTCCACCCGTGGCAGGACGATTCGCCCCTCGCACCACCCGCCCGGCCCTGCCCCACCAGGCAGCACCGGCCGCGCGGCGGGCTGCCGAGGCACCGCGGACCGGGGCTGTGCGGCGTGCCGAGGCACTGTCGCCCCGGGCCGCGGGGAGCGCCGAGTCGCCGCTGACCCGGGAGTGGACCCCGTCGGGCCCGCTGGACCTGCGCCTGGTGCTCGGCCCGCTGCGCCGGGGCCCGGCCGACCCGACGTTCCGGATGACCCCGGACGGCGCGTTCTGGCGGGCCACGCGGACGCCGGAGGGCCCGGGGACGCTGCGGGTGGTGGCGTACGGCGACCGGGTCGGGGCCGAGGCATGGGGCCCGGGCGCGGAGTGGCTGCTCGCCGGCCTTCCCGCGCTCCTGGGCGCGGACGACGACCCGGGCGCCTTCACCCCGCACCACCACCTGCTCGCCGCGACCCGGCACCGCCGCCCCGGCCTGCGGCTGCTGCGCACGGGCCTGGTGATGGAGTCGCTGATCCCCTCGGTCCTGGAGCAGAAGGTCACCACGGACGAGGCGTACCGCGCCTGGCGCCTCCTGGTCCGCCGCTACGGCACGCCCGCCCCCGGCCCCACGGCCGCCCTGGGCCTGAACGTCATGCCGGACGCCCGCACCTGGGCGATGATCCCGTCCTGGGAGTGGCACAAGGCGGGCGTGGACACCAAGCGCTCGTCGACGATCCTGCGGGCGGTACGGGCGGCCCCGAGGTTGGAGGAGGCGTCAGCGATGCCCTTCCCCGAGGCCAAGGCCCGCCTGGAACTGATCCCCGGCATCGGCCCCTGGACCTCCGCCGAAACCCTCCAGCGCTCCAACGGCGCCCCCGACGCGGTCACGGTGGGCGACTACCACCTCCCCGGCATCGTGGGCCACGCCCTGGCGGACAACCGCCACGCGACCGACGAGGAGATGCTGGCCCTCCTGGCCCCCTACGAGGGCCAACGCCACCGGGCCACGCGCCTGATCCTGCTCTCGGGCCGCGTACCGGAGCGCAGGGGCCCGAGGATGACCCCGGGAAACATCGCGGCGCTGTAAGGCGCTCCCTGGGGGACTCGCCCTCCCAGCCCGGAAATGCAGCCCGTCCGGCGCTTGAGGACAACAGGGGGGCCGGGGCGGAGCCCCGGTTTCGGGAAGGGGCGGGTAGAGGACAAGCTCCGCGCAGCGGCCCCCCACCGCACCCCGCCCGGCAACGCCCCGCACGCCCCGCACCTCACCGCACGGTGAGAAACGCCTCCGCGTCCCGGACCTCCCGCTCCCGAGGCACCCCCACCGCATGCCCCACCGCCACCGCCCCCAACGGGTCCCACGACGGCGGCAGCGCAAGCACCTCCCGCACCACATCCCGGCAGAACATCGTCGAGGACACCCAGGCCGACCCCAGCCGCTCACCGGCCAACGCCACCAGGAAGTTCTGCACCCCGGCCCCCGCGGCCACCACGAACATCTCGCGCTCCGCCGTGTCCCGCCGCTCGTCCCCGTACGTATGGGAGCCGTCCATCACCAGACACGGCACCGCCAGATACGGCGCGTTGCGCAGCACATCCCCGCGCCGCACCCGCTTCGCGATAGACTCCTCGCTCTTGCCGTCGCGCCGCAGGTCCGCGATCCAGGCGTCCCGCATGGCGTCCAGCAGCCGGGTCCGCGACTCGGCGGACTCCAGCAGCACGAACCGCCAGGGCGTCGTGTGGTGAGGCGCCGGAGCGGTCACGGCCGCCGCGACCGCCCGCCGCACCGCCCCCGGATCCACCGGCTCGTCGCTGAACTCGCGCACCGTACGCCGCAGGGTCACCGCTTCCCGCACGGCTTCGGACGTCCCCAGCCGGAACATGTCGTCGGCCGCACCGCGCACGAGCGCCCGCGCACCGGGGTCGTCCACGCAGGCGGGGGCCACGACATGCGGCAACCCCCGCACCACGGCGACCGGCAGCCCCGTCGCCTTGCCCTTGACCAGGTCCCCGGCGGCGGCCAGCTCGTCCGCCGTCGCCACGACCGTGGCACTGAGGGGATTGCCGTACGCGTCCGAACCACCGCGCAGATCGTCCAGCACCCGGACACCCGCCGCCCCGATGGCGACATCGGTGAGCCCGCTGCGCCAGGGCCGCCCGAAGGTGTCGGTGATGACGACGCCGACCTCGACGCCGAGGGCGTCCCGCACCCCGTCCCGGATGGCCCGCGCGGACGCGTCGGGGTCCTCGGGCAGCAGGAGGACGGTCCCGGCCGGGGTGTTGGAGGCGTCGACCCCGGCGGCGGCCATGACGAGCCCCTGCCGGTTCTCCACGATGCGGAGCGTGCCGCGCCGGGCCACGACCCGTACGGTCTCGGCGTCGATGGCGGCCTCGCGGTCGGCGGCCCGCACGATCCGGCCCTCGGCCTTGGAGACGATCTTCGAGGTGACGAGGAGGACGTCCCCGTCGACGAGCCCCGGCTCGGCCCCGGCGATCAGCTTGGCGAGATCGTCCCCGGCGCGCACTTCGGGAATGCCGCGCAGAGCCCACACGTGGAAAGAGGGCGCAGGCGCCCCGCCGGGGCGGGTACCCGACGCCGCGGATCCCCCACCGCCCCCCACCGGCCTGCCCACGCCCGTCCCCCTCACGCCCGGACCTCCTCGGCCAGCCCCAGCGCCTGCCGGGCCATCTCCGCCGTCGCGTCCACGTCCGTCATCATCAGAGGCACGGCCCGGCACCGGATCCCCGCCGCCTCGACCTCGTCCACCGCGCCCGCGTCCACCGTGTCGACCAGCCACCCGTCCAGCAGCCCCGATCCGTAGTGCCCGGCCACGGCGGCGGCCGTCGACTCGACGCCCACGGCCGCGAGCACCCTGTCCGCCATCCCGCGCACCGGCGCGTCCCCGACGATGGGGGAGAGGCCGACGACCGGCACCCCGGCCTCCGCGATCGCCTCCCGGATGCCGGGCACGGCGAGGATGGTGCCGATGGAGACCACCGGGTTCGACGGCGGGAAGAGGATGACGTCGGCGGCGGCGATGGCCTCCAGGACGCCCGGTGCCGGCTTCGCCTGCTCGGCCCCGACCGGCACGATCGCCTGCGCCTCGACGGAGGCGCGCAGCTTCACCCAGTACTCCTGGAAGTGGATGGCCCTGCTCTCGCCGTCCGTCTCGACGGCGACATGCGTCTCGACCCGGTCGTCGGACATCGGCAGCAGCCGTACGCCGGGCTGCCAGCGGGCGCAGAGCGCCTCGGTGACCGCGCTGAGCGGATAGCCCGCGCCGAGCATCTGCGTACGGACGATGTGGGTGGCGAAGTCGCGGTCGCCGAGACCGAACCAGCCGGGCCCCACCCCGTAGGCCGCGAGCTCCTCCTTGACCTGGAAGGTCTCGTCGGTCCGCCCCCAGCCCTGCTCCTCGTTGATGCCACCGCCGAGGGTGTACATCACGGTGTCGAGGTCGGGGCAGACCTTCAGCCCGAACAGATGGATGTCGTCACCCGTATTGCCGATGACGGTGATCTCCGCTTCGGGCGCGGCCTGCTTGAGGCCGCGAAGGAAACGGGCACCACCGATACCGCCGGCCAGAACAACAATGCGCATGCACGCAGTTTGTCAGGCGGGTACGACATCCACGGCCGTCGGGGCGCATTGCGCGGCGTGCATCGGCATCTCGGTCAGACCCGGGTGGTAGATGTGCAGACTGACGGCCGGTTCGAGCGAGTCGTTGACCACTTCGTGGACATAGCCGGGGGCGAACGCGCGCTGCGCTCCGGCCCCGAGCGACCGGCTCCCGCGCTCGGTGTGCTCGGTCAACTCTCCTTCGAGGACCGTGAGTACACCGGCGGAGCGGCCGTGGTCGTGGCGCCCGCTGCCCTGTCCGGGCACCCAGCTGAGCAGCCACACCTCGTAGCCGGGGCCCGTCTGGAGGCGGTGGTACCAGCGGGTGGTGGTGTCGTACCGGACGAGTCCGGCCCAGCTGGGGCGGTCGGCCGCGATGGAGCGGGCGAGGCCGACGAACTCGGAGACGGTGGAGGGGTGCTCGCGGGCGGGCTTCAGGAGGTGCTGGACCTCAAGGATGTCGCCGGCGATCTGAAGGTCGCTGTCGCTGTTCATGGGGTGCGGTGGTTCCTCGGCATGGGGGGTGCACGTGCGGGGAGTCGCGTGGAGCTTCGGCAGCCGCGGTGAGAAGAAGATCCACCGGGGGCCGGGAATGCGGACTGCGTGATGCGTGGGGAGGGGCTGGATCAGAGCTGGAGCGCTACGGCATCAACAGCTGTGACAGCTGGAACAGCAACAGCGGGCCTGGACAGCGCTGCGGAACCCACGGACGTGGGTGGTGTGCATCGCTGCGATCGCTGACATGAGATCAAGGAGACCGGATGGAATCACTCGATGTCAACCCGATGGCCGGTTTGTGGTGAATGTTTCACTCCTTCCGGTTGCCGCGTCAGGAGAAAGGTTTGTTCATCGCCGACAGCGGAGACGTGGCGGTTCACCCGTACTTCCAAACATGGCCGAGGGTCCGTGACCTGACTGTGATCTTGATCGCTACAGTGATCGAATCGCAACGCAACCGCACCCCTGGTCGTCTTGACCGAGAGAGGGTGTGGTGGAGTGGCGCCGGTGGCATATGTCAGATTTTTGGTGATTTGAACACTTTCTGTATACGCTTGGTTCCGCAGAGTGAATCCCTGGGCCAATAGCAGATCCTCGCTTGACTGGCTCGGAGATACACACTTGTAATTTCACTCGTGTCGTTCGGTCGTGACCAGTCAGTAACGGCCGCATCACGGGACGCAAGAGACAGACGAGGGGCGCACATGACCGAGCTGTTCCAGCAACTGCTGGTCGAGGACGCGGACGAGGAACTCGGCTGGCAGGAGCGCGCACTGTGCGCCCAGACCGATCCCGAGTCCTTCTTTCCCGAAAAGGGCGGATCCACCCGCGAGGCCAAGAAGGTCTGTCTCGCCTGTGAGGTCCGCTCCGAATGCCTTGAGTACGCCCTCGCCAACGACGAACGCTTCGGCATCTGGGGCGGACTGTCGGAGCGCGAGCGGCGGCGCCTGAAGAAGGCGGCGATCTAGCCCCTTCACAGCCCGCACATCTCAGGGCCCCACCCCCCACCGCCCGCAAGCCCACGGCGCACGGCCCACGGCGCACACCGTTCACACCGCTCCACCCGGTCCCGGCAGCCCTTTCCCGAGCAGGGCTCCCCAGGGTCCTGGCCAAGACTCCCGCGAGACTTCCGCAGGGATCCCGTAGGACCACACCCCCCACGGCCCGTCGCTCATCGCCCCCGCACCGGGGGAGCGGAGCACGGGCCGTCGGCGCGTCCCGCACCCGTGCGCGTCCGCCGCTCCACCCGCTCGGGCCACCCCCGGGTATCCGTACCGTTAGTGTGGGGCCCCGTCCGAGATGCGCCAACGCCCCGCCGGGGCGCGCGTGTACACCGATGCAGCCCCCGGGGATACGCCCCCGGACCCGGCCGGAGGGCCCGTACCTCGATGTCCGTGCACAGCCACTCGGCGGCGCCGAACGCGGCCGCCGCCGCCCCAGAGTTCCCCCGGCACGTCGTCACCGCCGTGCTCGTCTCCCACGACGGCGCCCGCTGGCTGCCCGACGCGCTGGCCGGGCTGCTCGGGCAGGAACGCCCCGTCCAGAACGTCGTCGCCGCCGACACCGGCAGCGCCGACGAATCCGCCCGGCTGGTGACCGAGGCGCTCGGCGACGACCGGGTCCTGCACCTCGCCCGCCGTACGAGCTTCGGCACCGCCGTCGACGAGGCGGTCCGCACCTTCGCGGCGCCCACCCCCGACGACCTGCCCTACCTCAAGCGCCCCGGCGGCTGGGACCCGGCCACCCGGACCTGGGTCGACGAGAACTACGACCTGCCGGAGCTGCCGCACGGCGAACCGGTCCAGTGGCTCTGGCTGCTCCACGACGACTGCGCACCCGAGCCGGACGCGCTCGCCGAACTGCTGCGCGTCGTGGACAACGACCAGTACGCCACCATCGTCGGCCCCAAGCTGCGCGGCTGGTACGACCGCAAGCAGCTCCTCGAAGTCGGCGTCTCCATCGCCAACAGCGGCCGCCGCTGGACCGGCCTCGACCGCCGCGAGCAGGACCAGGGCCAGCACGACCAGGTCCGTACCGTCCTCTCCGTCTCCTCCGCCGGCATGCTCATCCGCCGCGACGTCTACGAGGAGCTGGGCGGCTTCGACCGCAGCCTCCCCCTGATGCGCGACGACGTCGACCTCTGCTGGCGCGCCCACCTCGCCGGCCACCGGGTCCTCATCGCCCCCGACGCCGTGCTGCGCCACGCCGAGGCCTCCGCCCGCGAGCGCCGCCCCATCGACTGCGCCGGCCGCTCGGTCGTCGGCCCGCACCGCGTCGACAAGGCGGGCGCGGTCTACACGATGCTCGTCAACGCCCGAGCGGCAGCCCTGCCCTGGGTGCTGCTCCGGCTCGTCGTCGGCACCCTCCTGCGCACCCTCGCCTACCTCGTCGGCAAGGTCCCCGGCCAGGCGCTCGACGAGGTCACCGGCCTCCTCGGCACCCTGCTCCGACCCGGCCGCATCCTCGCCGCCCGCCGCGAGCGCGGAAAGGGCGCGGTCGACGCGGCCGAGCTGCGCGCGCTCTTCCCGCCGCCGGGCGCCACCGTCCGGGCCACCGTCGAACAGGTCGCGGGCAACCTCGGCAGCAAGGGCGAGGCCGAGTCCAGCGGCTCCCGGCACGGGGCCGTCGAGTCCGGGCCCGGCGGCGACGACGCGGACTACCTGGAGGTCGACCAGTTCGCCCGGCTCAAGCGGATCGGCCGCAAACCCGGCCCGGTCCTCTTCGCCCTGCTCCTCCTGGTCTCCCTCATCGCCTGCCGCAACCTGCTCACCGGCGGCTCCCTGGCGGGCGGCGCCCTGCTGCCCGTACCCGAGACGGCCGGTCAGCTGTGGGGCCGGTACGCCGACGCCTGGCACACGGTCGCCACCGGAGGCACCCAGTCCGCCCCGCCCTATCTGGCGCTGCTCGCGGTCCTCTCCGTCCTCTTCCTCGGCTCGACCGGCTTCACCGTCACCGTGCTGCTGGTCTGCTCGGTCCCGCTGGCCGGACTCACCGCCTACTTCGCCTCCCGGCCGCTGCTCCCCTCCCGGCTGCTGCGCGCCTGGGCGAGCGTCGCGTACGCCTTCCTGCCCGCCGCGACCGGCGCCCTGGCCACCGGCCGTATCGGCACCGCCGTCCTGCTGGTCCTGCTTCCGCTGATCGCCCGCGCCGCCGTCGCCGCCCACGGGTTCCGCGACGGCACCGACCCGGACGCGCCGCGCGGAAGCTGGCGCGCGACCTGGGCGTACGCCCTCCTCCTCACCGTCACCACCGCGTTCACCCCGGTCGTCTGGCCGCTCGCCGTGGTGCTCGGCCTCGGTGTGCTGGCGCTGCGCCGCCGGGACATCACGGCATACGGGCTCCGCTTCCTCGCCGCCGTCGGCACCCCGATCCTGGCCCTGGCGCCCTGGTCCCTGACGCTGCTCACCGACCCGTCCGCGTTCTGGCGGGAAGCGGGCCTGGACCTCGGTACGGGGTCGGCCTCGGCGTTCGACCTGCTCGGGATCAGCCCCGGCGGCCCCAAGGCGGCGGGCAGCATCCTGCTGCTCGGCATCGTGCTGGCGGCGCTCGCTGCCCTGCTGCGCGAGGACCGGCAGTTCGCCGTCCGGGCCGCCTGGGCCACCGCGCTGGTGGGCCTGCTCTTCGCGGCGCTCGCCAACGGCTCGGCCTGGTCCGGACCCGCCACCCTCGTCTACGGCGCCGCCCTCATCGCGGCCGCCCTCGTCGGCGCGGACGGGGCCCGGGTCCGGGTCGCGGAACAGAGCTTCGGCTGGCGCCAGCCCGTCGCGGCCCTCATCGCCCTGGCCGCCGCCCTCGCCCCGGCGCTCGCCGCCTTCGGCTGGATGATCGGCGGCGCGGACGGCCCCCTGGAACGCCGCGACCCGGTCCAGGTGCCCGCGTTCGTGGCCGAGGAGAGCTCCACCCAGGACCAGGCGCGCACCCTGGTCCTCGGCGGTACCTCGCCCGACTCCGTCTCGTACAGCCTGGTCCGGGGCTCCGGCGTCCGGCTCGGCGACGGCGAACTGACCGAGGCGGCCGGCTCCAACAGCCATCTCGACAAGGTCGTGGCCAACCTGGTCGCGGGCTCCGGCGCCGACCAGGGCGGCCAGCTCGGCAACTTCGCCATCCGCTACGTCCTCGTACGCGACGGAGCACCGCGCCAGATGAGCCGCGTCCTGGACACCACCCCCGGCCTCAGCCGCCTCAGCCAGCTCGACGGCAGCGCCCTGTGGCGGGTGGACCGCCAGGTCGCCCGGGTGATGATCGTCCCGGCCGGCGGCGAGGGCGAGCGCGTCCCCGTCGGCTCCGGGCCCGTCGACGCCCGCGCCGGGATTCCGGCCGGCGACGAGGGCCGCATCCTGCGCATCGCGGACGAGGCCGCCCCCGGCTGGCAGGCCACGGTCGACGGCAAGCCGCTGCCCCGCGTGACCGTCGACGGCTGGGCCCAGGGCTTCGAACTCCCCGCGAGCGGGGGCCGCCTGACCCTCACGTACGACGCCCCCTTCACCCACACCGCCTGGATCTGGGCCCAGTGCGCGCTCGCCGTGGTCCTGGTGGTCATGGCCCTGCCGGGCCGTCGCCGGGACATCGACGACGACCTGCCCGACGAGGCGCTCGCCATCGCCGCGGAGGCGGCCGACGGGGAGGGCCGCCGCGCCCGCAGGCTCCGGGCCGCCGCCGAGGCGGAGGCCCTGGCGGCGGCGGAGGCGGACGGACACACGGGCGCCGGGGGGCCGGACGGCGGGCCGGGCTCCGCGCCGGGCTCCGGGCCGGGCGAGGTCCCGCCCCCGCCGCCCACCGCTCCTCCCGCTCCGCCGGAAACGGACTCCGCCACGGGCGCGTACACCAGCCCCGACGCCCCTGCCGTCCCCGACCAGCAGAGCGCCGACCCGTACGCCGGGAACGACGGCTACGACGCGCAGGAGCCCACCGGCGGCTACCCGGCGCTCCCGCAGCAGGGTTACGGGGAGTGGGACGGGCGGCAGCAGTACCAGGACACCGGCCCGCATGCCCCGGCCCCCTACCAGCAGGGCGACTACACCACGTACCAGCAGGACCCCTACGCGCAGCAGCAGCACACCGGCTACGCCTCCGGCTACCCGGACCAGGGCGGCTACGGCGCCGGGGACCCGTACGGACAGCAGGACGCCCAGCAGCAGTACGGCGACGGCGGCGGTGGGAGCGGCGGGGGCCAGTACGGCGGCTCCGGCGCGTACGACCCGTACGGCCGGTACACCGGCGAGCAGCCCTCGTACACCGACCCCGCCCAGCACCCCGCCGACCCCGGCGAGCACCCCGACCCCCCGGGCCAGGCCCCCTGGCAGACCCGTAACGCATCGCGAGGCGAGTCCGAGTGAAACCCACCCACCTGTCCCTCATCGCGGGCGCCGCAGCCCTGGCCGCCATCACCGGCTTCGCCTCGCTCACCGCCCCCCAGGGCCCGGCTCCGACGGAGGCCGCGGCCGCGGCCTCGCTGCCGGTGGAGCGGTCCAGCCTGGTCTGCCCGGCGCCCAGCACGTCCGATCTCGCGGAGACGCGGTACACCTCGTTCACCCCGCCCGGGAAGGACGCCGACAAGGGAGCCGAGGGCGGTGCCGACGGCGAGAAGGGCACGGCCGAGCTGAAGCCGGCCCTGCCGGTCCTGGACGAGGACGAGCCCGAGACCGACCCGAAGAAGGCCAAGAAGGCCGAGGAGGCCGCCAAGAAGGCGAAGGAGAAGGCCGACAAGCCGGTCCTCGCCGTGAAGGAGCCCGGAAAGCCGGTCACCGCCGAGACGGACGGTTCCGCCGCCCCGGCCCTCGTGGGCACGGCCACCGGCGCGCTCGCCCCCGGCTGGGCGGCCCAGCAGACCACCACGGTCACCGCGGGCGGCGCCCGGGGCCTCCTCGGGGTCAGCTGCACCGCCCCGGACACCGACTTCTGGTTCCCGGGCGTGAGCACCGCCCGCTCCCGCCAGGACTACGTGCACCTCACCAACCCCGACGACGGCGCGGCCGTGGCCGACATCGAACTGTTCGGCCCCAAGGGCCCGGTGACGTCCGAGGTCGGCGACGGCATCACCGTCCCCGGCCGCTCCAGCGTGGCGCTCCTGCTCTCGACCCTCACCGACGAGGCCGTCAACGACCTGACGGCCCACATCACCACCCGCTCCGGCCGGATCGGCGCGGTCGTCCTGACCGCCGACGACGGCTCGGGCACCGACTGGCTCACGGCGGCCGCCAACCCCGCGGGCACCCTGGTGATGCCCGGCATCCCGGCCGACGCCACCTCCGTACAGCTGGTGGCGTACGCGCCGGGCGAGAGCGACGCGGACGTCAAGGTCCAGCTGATGGGGAAGAACACGACGTTCGCGCCGGCAGGGAACGACACCCTCCACATCAAGTCGGGGATGACCGCCACCGTCGACCTGAAGGACATCACCCGCGGCGAGCCGGGCTCCCTGCGCCTCACCCCGGTCGAGAAGAGCCGGGCCACCCCGATCGTCGCCGCCCTGCGCGTGGTGCGGGGGACCGGCGAGAAGCAGGAGTACGCCTACATCCCGGCGACCGGCCCGGTGGGCGCGCGGTCGACCGTCACCGACAACCGGGCCAAGGGCTCCACGCTCTCCCTGGCCGCACCCGGCGCCGACGCCGAGGTGAAGGTGACCACGTCGGCGGGGAGCGAGGGCGGCGAGGCGGCCGTGGAGACGTACAAGGTCAAGGCGGGGACGACGGTGGCCGTCACCCCGAAGCCCCCGGCGGGACTGAAGGGCACGTACGCGCTGACCGTCGAGACGGTCTCGGGCGGCCCGGTCCACGCGTCGCGGGCGCTCGCCCTCCCGGAGGACGGCGTTCAGATGTTCACGGTCCAGACGCTGCCGGACGACGGCGGCACGGTGCTGGTCCCCTCGGCGCGGCAGGACCTGTCGGTGCTGGACGACTGAAGGGAGCGTGCGCCGCGGACGTACGCGGCGCACGCGACCTGCTCCCGCCACGCCCCTACGGCGGCACTCCGCCCCACGGGGCACGGGGGCACGACCGCCAGCGTCCCGCCCCTGCGAGCCCTGCTCCCGTCCGTACGGGGGCTACTCCTGCCCGTACCGCGGATCGACGGACTCCGGGGCCAGCCCCAGCAACTCGGCGACCTGCTCGACGACGACCTCGTGGACCAGGAGGGCCCGCTCGTCGCGGCTCTTGGTACGGATCTCGACGGGGCGCCGGTAGACGACGATCTGCGCGGGCCGCCCCTTGCCGGCGGGCAGGGCGCGGCCCAGCGGAACGGTGTCCTCCAGGTCACCCGGCACATCCAGGACGACGAAGTCGACCTCGGTCAGCTGGGGCCAGCGCCGCTCCAGCCGCTCCACCGAGTCCTGGACCAGATCGCGGAAGACCTCGCCCCGGCTGGCCGACAGCGGCACCTGGGGCGGTGCGACCGGCCCCCGCATACCGCGGCCGTGCCGGTCGCGGTGGCGGGGCCTCGGCTCGAACGGGTGGGGGGAGGGTACGGAGCTGTCCATCACCGACGCAGCGTAACGCCCGCAGACCCGCGCCGAGGGCGCCGACGGACGGCCCGCGACGGTTTCCTCCGGAGCCCTCCCGCGCCCCCGCGCCCGGCGGAATCCGCGGCGGCCCTGATGTGGGCCTCCTGTCCGGAGTTGAACATTCAGGCCAAGGTTGAGCGGTTTTCAGGCCCCTCATCCGATCATCGACGGTGAGAGTGACGTCGGCTTCCGTCCCGGCGCACGCCCTCCGGAGCCCCCGCCGCCGAGCGGCGCGGTGGGCACGGCGCAGGTCAGACGGGGCGCCGGGCCCGGGGGTGTGTCGAGGGCCACAGGGCGACACGGTGGGGTCAGCCGGGGGAGAGTCGTCGCAGCCCGCTCAAGAGTGCGGTACCGTCCAACATCGTGAGCCCTGTACGTCGCTGTTCGCGCACCGCGTGCGGCCGCCCTGCCGTCGCGACACTGACGTACGTCTATGCCGACTCGACTGCGGTCCTCGGCCCGCTCGCCACCTACGCCGAGCCCCACTGCTACGACCTCTGCGCCGAGCACAGTGAGCGGCTGACCGCGCCACGCGGCTGGGAGGTGGTGCGCCTCTCCGACGGCTCCGCGCCCGCGCAACCGAGCGGCGACGACCTGGAAGCGCTGGCGAACGCGGTACGGGAAGCGGCCCGGCCGCACGACCGCGGACCGGACGGCGGTGGCAGGGGCCCCCGCTCCGCGGACCCGGTGGAGGTCGCCCGCCGGGGCCACCTGAGGGTGCTGCGCTCCCCCGACTCCTGAGACCGGCTCCCGGTACCGACTTCGGGGACCGACTTCTGAGGGTTTCTACGGCCGGGTAGTTTGGGCGGTCCGCAAAGACCCCCAGGAGGACCGGCCGTGGTCGCTGATCTGTCGCAGCTCGTGAAGGCGTACGACGTACGTGGCGTGGTGCCCGACCAGTGGGACGAGGCGCTGGCCGAACTGTTCGGAGCGGCGTTCGTCCAGGTCACGGAGGCCGACGCGATCGTGGTCGGCCACGACATGCGGCCCACCTCGCCGACGTTGTCCGGCGCGTTCGCCCGGGGCGCGGCGGCCCGGGGCGCGGACGTCACGCTGATCGGCCTCTGCTCGACGGACCAGCTCTACTACGCGTCGGGGGCGCTGGACCTGCCGGGCGCGATGTTCACGGCCTCGCACAACCCCGCGCAGTACAACGGGATCAAGATGTGCCGGGCGGGCGCGGCGCCGGTGGGCCAGGACACCGGCCTGCGCGAGATCCGCACGCTGGTCGAACAGTGGTCGGAAGGCGCCCCGCAACCCCCGGCCCCCACCACCCCCGGCACCATCACGGAACGCGACACCCTCACCGACTACGCTGCCCATCTCCTGGGCCTGGTCGACCTCAAGGCGATCCGCCCCCTGAAGGTCGTGGTCGACGCGGGCAACGGCATGGGCGGCCACACGGTCCCCACGGTCTTCGAGGGCCTGCCGCTCGACGTCGTACCGATGTACTTCGACCTCGACGGCACGTTCCCCAACCACGAGGCCAACCCCCTCGACCCGAAGAACATCGTCGACCTCCAGGCCCGCGTGGTCGCGGAGGGCGCGGACCTGGGGCTCGCCTTCGACGGCGACGCGGACCGCTGCTTCGTGGTCGACGAACGGGGCGAGGGAGTCTCCCCGTCCGCGATCACGGCCCTGGTGGCCGCCCGCGAACTGGCCCGCAACGGCGGCGAGGGCATCGTGATCCACAACCTGATCACCTCCTGGTCGGTCCCCGAGGTGGTCCGCGAGAACGGCGGCACGGCGGTCCGCACGAGGGTCGGCCACTCCTTCATCAAGACGGAGATGGCGAAGCACGGAGCGATCTTCGGCGGCGAGCACTCGGCGCACTACTACTTCCGCGACTTCTGGAACGCCGACACCGGCATGCTGGCGGCCCTCCATGTCCTGGCCGCCCTGGGAGGCCAGACCGCCCCCCTCTCGGAACTGGTGGCCCAGTACGACCGCTACACCGGCTCCGGCGAGATCAACTCCACGGTCACCGACCAGTCCGCCAGCGTGGCCGAGGTCAAGGAGGCCTACGCGACCCGCGACGGCGTCACCTTCGACGAACTGGACGGCCTCACGGTCACGACGCCCGACTGGTGGTTCAACCTCCGAGCCTCGAACACGGAACCCCTGCTGCGCCTGAACGTGGAGGCGAGGGACAAGCGGACGATGGAGACGGTACGGGACGGGGTACTGACCTTGATCAGGCGTTGAACCCGCGAGCCCCGGACCTTCAGGGACCTGCCCATCCGGTCTGTCCGGCGCTTGTCCCGGCCGGCCCTTCCGGTGCCGGCCGACTCAGCACCTCCGGCGCCCTTGCCCGTCCGGCGCTTGAGGACAGGGCGCCGCCCCGGTTCCGGGAAGGGGCGGGCAGGGAGAGGCCCGCCGCAGGCGCCCCACCCCGCCCATCCCCAGCCGCCCCACCCCCGGCCGGGCCGCGCCCTCGTCCCCCCGGCGGTAGGCTGACGACGCCTGATCCACGTGAATCAGCACGTGAACCAGAAGTCGTACCGCTCGAAGGGACCCACCCCATGCCGCTCGAAGCCGGCCTCCTGGAGATCCTGGCCTGCCCCGCCTGCCACTCCCCGCTCGACGACCGCACCGCGGCCGACAGCCCGGAGCTGGTCTGCACCGGCACGGACTGCGGCCTGGCCTACCCGGTCCGGGACGGCATCCCGGTTCTCCTCGTCGACGAGGCCCGCCGCCCCGCCTGACCGCGAGCGAAGCGCGTACGGGTGAGCCCCGCAGGGCGGGCGGAACCGACCGGGACAGGACGCCCCTGAAGGGCACCCCCGCCCCGGCGCCCGCCCACCCCTCAGGCCCCCGCACCCGCACCCCGCACCCCACCCGGTGATTCGGAGGCCCACCGCCATGCTGGACGAGTCCTTGCTCGACGCCCCGGAAGCCCTGGCCAGGGCCGACCGCCGCGACCTGCTCCGCGGTGCCGCCGAGGCGGGTGCCCGGGTCCGCACCGCCGCCCGGCACGCCGCCGAGGCCGGCATCGGCAACCTGGCCCCGGAAGGCCGCCCCCGAGCCGTCCTGGTCGCCGGCCCCGGTACCGCCGCCTCGGGCGTCGCCGACCTGATCGGCGCGCTGGCGGGCGCGGCCGCCCCCGTCGTACGGATCCACCCCACCGGCGTGGCCCCCGCCCCCGGCGCCCTGCGCTGGGCCCTGCCCGGCTGGGCGGGCTCCGTGGACCTGCTCCTGATCGCGACCGCCGACGGCTCGGAACCGGGCCTCGCCCTCCTCGCCGAGCAGGCGTACCGCCGCGGCTGCACGGTCGTCGCCGTCGCCCCCACCCGCTCCCCGCTGCGCGAGGCGGTCGACGGGGTGCACGGCCTGGTCGTACCGATGGCGGCGGCCCCGCACGGCGAGTACGACGCGGAGACCTCGGCCGCGGGCCCCGGCACCCTGTGGGCGCTGATCACCCCGCTGCTGGCTCTGCTCGACCGGGTCGGCCTGGTGGCCGCGCCCCCCGAGGAGCTGGAGAAGGTGGCCGACCGCCTGGACCGGACGGCGGAACGCTGCGGCCCGGCCATCGCCACGTACAGCAACCCGGCCAAGACGCTCGCCGCCGAACTGGCGGACAGCCTGCCGCTCCTGTGGACGGAGGGTGACGCGGCGGGCCCGGTCGGCCGCCGGTTCGCGGCCATACTGTCCGAGCTGGCGGGCCGCCCCGCCCTCACGGCGGAACTCCCGGAGGCGCTGCCCTCGCACGGCACCCTGCTCGCGGGGGACTTCGCGGCCGGCGCGGACCCGGACGACTTCTTCCGCGACAGGGTGGAGGAGGGGGAGACCCTCCGGGCCAGGGTCGTCCTGCTGCGGGACCGTCCGACGGGCGGCCTCAGCGCCTACCCCGCCGCCCGGGAACTGGCGCTCGGCCACGACACGCCGGTCAGCGAACTGGAACCGGAACAGGGCGGCGAGCTGGAGGCGCTGGCGGAACTGCTGGCCATCACGGATTTCGCCGCTGTTTACGTGGCTCTGGCATCAAGGCCCTCGTAACGGAAGAGCACCACACGCCGCACCACCCCGCCAGCGCCCCGCACGACCCCGAGGACGACTCCATGGACCGCCTGTCCAACACCGTGCGCCCCTACGCCTGGGGCTCCACAACCGCCATCCCCGCCCTCCTCGGCACCGCCCCCACCGGCGAACCGCAGGCCGAGATGTGGATGGGCGCCCACCCGGGAGCCCCCTCCCGAACCACCCGCCCCGCAGAGGGCACGGCCCCCACGGAGCTCCCCCTCACCGAGGTCATCGCCGCGGACCCCGAAGGCGAACTCGGCGCGGCCACCGTCGCCCGGTACGGCCCCCGCCTCCCCTTCCTCCTCAAGCTGCTCGCCGCCGGCTCCCCCCTCTCCCTCCAGGTCCACCCCGACCTGGACCAGGCCCGCCAGGGGTACGCGGACGAGGAGGCCCGGGGGGGGGGGGGGGGGGACCCCCCCCCCCCTTGCGCCGACAGGAACCACAAGACCCAGACGATCTTTGCCCCCACCCCCCTCCACCACCCCCTTAGCCTCCCCCCACCCCCACCAAGGG